>DYRB01000255.1 GCA_020718945.1 Lamprocystis purpurea
CGAGGCGCCGCTCCCACGGGCACCGATCTGGCCCCCAAATTTGGAACTGCTGCCCCCGAGGTGATGCCCCTCGTAACACCGCTCTGTGGTGTTACGCACTCCCTGGCGCTCTGCACCCTGGGCGAGGCAGGCGGGGAGTTTGCGTAGAGCGCGGCCTATAGGTGACACCGCGGAGTGGTGTCACGAGATCAGATCATGAAAAGACCATCGACAACAGGGCGCGTGGGCGGCTCATGCCCACGTAATAATCCGGACCGGGATGGCGGTCGGTCAGCGGATCGGGCAGGTCGATGATGATCACGGCCTCATTTTCCAGGCCCTTGAACTGGGCGATCTCGGCGAAGCTGATACCGGGCGGCGGGAAGCTGCGCATCGAATACTCGTCCAGCACCCGTATCCGGGCGCGCAGATCGGCCGGCAGCAAGGCCGCTGCCGAATCGGCGAAGGGCTTCGGGGACAGGATGCTGATGTGCTCCGGTTGCAGGCCGCCGCGGTCGATGAGACCTTCGATCTCCTCTTGGAGGGCCTGCGCGGCGTCCTGTCTCGATGTCACACGACAGTGGCGGACCTGGGGCCCGTCGCCGCTACCGCGCACCCCCATGTCCGCCCCGAGGGATGTCTGGACCTGCTCCAGGATCTGGCGGGTGTTGCGGCAATTGGTCTTGAGCTGCACCCGGGTCGGGCCGCAGCTTTCCAGCAGGGCCAGGGCAGCGGGGTCCAGAGGGCCGAAGAACCCGGCCTGGTTGTTGATGTCGTGGAAGAAGCACCAGCGTCCCCGCTCCAGGCCGCCGACGATGAGACCATCGAGCCGATCCAGGGCCACGAGGTCCAGAAGGTCCTGGCCCTCGTCCACGATCAGGGCATCGAAGGCGTCGATGGCCAGCCGGCGTGCGGTCACCCCCGCCGCCTCGGCGAGACAGACGCTCACCCCAGGGATGGCGAAGCGGGTCGCCAGCCAATGCCGCAACCAGGGTGACCGGCATACCAGCAGCACCCTGAGCCCGGTCGCGGCCCAGCGGCGTGCCAACTCCAGGGCCAGAAAGGTCTTGCCGGTACCGGCTCCCCCGGAGCAGATGACCCGCGGGTTGGCCTCTGCCACATCGACCATCCACATCTGGTCCTCGGTCAAGGCAGCGACTCGGGACTCCACTGCCTCCAGGCGAAGGTGCAGCGGGACTGCGACCTCGAACTCCGGGCGCAGGAAGCGCTTGAGGTCCGCGATGGCGGCGTCGTCGGGTTCTGGCCCTTGCCGCGGGTCCTTGCGCCGCCAATAGGCGAACAGCTTGGTCAGCCAAGGCTCCAGGTTGCGCGAGGTCCTGGCGTCCGCCAGCATCTCGGGGTCCCATTCCGATCCCCCCTGGTCCCAGTCGCAGTCCGGAAAGATAACGCCATGGCCAATGGTGAATCGCGACCAGACCGACCCCGGAAGCCCGCCCTGGATCTTGTCCATCAGCCCGTGCAGGGCGGATTGGGCCTGGCGGAAGGGCCCTTCCGGCGAGGCATGGACTCCGCCGCTGCGCCCGCGGTACTCCCAGACGCCGGCACGACAGGCGACCCCGCCGCCCTTGACCTCCAGCACCAGAATCCCGGGCCGGCCGACGATGAGGAAGTCGATCTCGCCGAACCGCTTGTAGGCGTGGCGGGTCAGATTGAGGGAGTGGAAGGCCGTCAGCCGATGCCCGTCGTCATGGGCGAAGGCGGCCTTAAGGCGGTCGAACACGACCAGTTCGGCCCGGCTCTGGGTGTCGTGGGGGGTGGCGGGGATCATTTGCATGCTAGCTGCCGAGATCGGCGCGAACTTGCGCATCGAGCCTGGCCGGTATCGCTGCCTCGGCGAGCCGTGCGAAGAGGCCTTCCCGGTCGATCTCGGTGGTCACGGCCTTGACCTCGCCTGCGAGCAGGAGGTGGGCGCCGCGGCCGTCGATCTGGAGTCGGTAGTCGCCCTTGCCCAGGCTGATGCGGGTCTGCATGACCTGGCCCCAGCCCATGCCCCGGGCGAGGCTGAGGGCGCCGGTCTGCTGGGCCTTGCCCCAGGCCCCCTCCCTGGGCGCGAGCAGCTCACGCAGGGGGCGAACCCGCTCGGGGGCCGGCCCCAGGTCCAGACCGGTCTGCCGCTGCCACTGGGCCAGGGCCGCCATGCGGTGGGTCACCGCCTCGCGCAGCCCGGGCTGGGCTCCCACCTGCGCGGGCAGACCCATCCAGCCCGAGCGCGCCCCAAACAGGGCCGCGGCAATCAGGTAGTCCAGGCCGGTCAGGAGTGGTTGGCGCAGGTCCAGCAGGTCTTGGCACTCCTCGCGCAGGAAGAACAGGATCAGCCCCCGCGAGAAGGGCTTGCCGTGGCGGGTCAGCAACTCCGAGACGGTGTCGCCGCCCAGGCCGAGGATGCCCCGCAGGTCGCCAGCGAGCCGCCCCAGGGCAGACTGCCATTTATCCTCGGGCAGGCGCTGCCGTTGCGACTCCAGTACATCCAGGACCGCCTGATGGGGGTCCTGGGTCAGGCCCCCCGCGGCCGAGGGGTCGTCCCTGCGGACCTTGGCAGCCACGATGCCTTCCAGGATCTCCAGGAGCAGGCGGCCCTGGATGTCCTGGCCCTCCGCCGGACCGCCTTGGGCCCAGCGGTGCAGGGCCGCCAGGAGCGATTCCTGGGGGGCATCGGCAGGCCCGTCTGGGGCGCCCGGGGGTGGGTCCCAGAGGAGGCGGCCGGCATCCACCAGGACCTCGTCGCGGTTGCCCAGCGCAAACAGCAGACCCAGGGCGGCGCCTATCCCTGCGACCGCGTGGGTTGGCTGGTCCCGGTCCGGAAGTGCCCCCGCCGCCGGGGGCCAGGGGACCACAGACGCGGCGGCGAACAGCTTGGGCTTGACCTGCCGCTTGCAGGCGGCCAGGGAGACGTTGGCATAGTCCGCCGCCTCGTCCAGGGTGGCGGCGCTGTCCTCCTTGGAGGCGAACAGGATGGCCTGGATCCAGGTCGCCGGGAGGGGGGCGGGGACGAACAGGACCTGCTCGGTCCCGGTCAGCCCTTCGGGAAAGGCGAGGCCATAGGGCCCGCCGTCTGGCCCCAGGGCCTGGACCGGCCCCTTGAGCCCTGAAAGGTCGAGGGCGACCAGCACCCGGCGCAGATGACCCGCCTCGCTCACCGCCAGGTCCAGGGCGGCGCCGGGGATGGCTTCGGCGAACAAGGGGAGCCAGCCTGGGCAGATCGACAGGGCATCCTGGTAGTGCTTTCGGCCGAATCCCTTGGGACCCGTGACCAGGCCCGCGGCCAGCATGTACATCAGGTTGAGCTGATTGGTCGGCAGGTGCCAGACCAGACGTGGCGGGGCCGCGGCGGGGACAGGGCTTCCCGTCGGCAGGGGGGTCGGGCCGAACAGGTCGTTTGTGGGATCGCTCATGGTCAGCTCCAGCGACGCAGGACCTCTGGGTCCGGGGGGAGAATGGCCTCGCAGGGGCAGGGGCGGTCGGCCTGGCGCAGCAGGACCACCCGCTCCCGGGCGCGGGAGACCATGACATAGAAGCGCCGCCTCAGGTCGTCCATCTGGTGTTTGTCCTCCGGGCGGCAGTGAAAACCGTTGATGTCGGCGAGGACCACGCTATCGAACTCCAGGCCCTTGGCGGACTGGGCATTGATGACGAAGATGCCGCCCTCGGTGAAGCGGCGATCACCCGCATCGTCGCCCGACGCATAGGTGCAGATCCGCGGGCGGCCATGGTCCAGCTCGACGGGTTGGTGACCCAGGGCATGGAGCCAGCGCAGCCGGGTCTTATCGTCCGGGGTAATGATACCGAACAGCCGCGCCGGGTCCCGGTCGGCCGCCTTCAGGATGCGGACAACGACCTCGTCGAATCCCCATTGGCACTTCGGGCCATAGTCCACCAGGACCGGGGTCTTGGCGGAGCGCCCGGGTGGCGGCAGTTGGGTGCAGGGGCTCGCGGGGTCTTCCACGCAGAAGGCCAGGGCCAGGCGGGCGACCGGATAGGCGTTGCGGTAGTTATCCCTCAGCTCGATGCGCTCTTGTGGGTCCAAGGCCAGGGCGTTGGCGATGTCACGGATCGTGCTGTGCTCGTCCGTGATCTGCTGGTTCTGGTCCGCCACCACGAAGAAGTGCTCAAAGCCCAGTTCCGCCAGGGCCTGGTAGAAGGGGGGCGGCATGTCCTGACCCTCGTCGATGATCAGGAAGGGCGTGCCTGGCGCGGGCAGATCGGTCGCCGCCGCGATGGCGGTGCGGATCGCGCTCCAGTCGAGGGCGAAGGACCGGCCGTTCATGGCCGGACAGGGGTGTTTCAGGGCGGACTTGAACACCGACCTGAACCAGCCGATCCAGGGGTGAGCGTTCACCGCCCCGTCCATCAGCTCCCGGCTCGCCTCCAGCAACAGCCTGTTGTAGACGAGGAAGGCATAGTCCTGGGGCCCGCTCGACCGGGTGGCGCCGACGCGGTGATGCCGCCGCGCCCGCAGCAAGGCAATCACCGACTTGCCGGTGCCGGGGCCGCCGACGATGAGGTGACACCCCTCCTTGGGGAGCAGCCGGACACGCTCCTGATCCTTACTCAGGTCCTCGATGTTGGGCAGGGCCCAGCGGCGTTTGGCCATGGGGCCCCTCAGCCGCTGCTAGCCACAAAGGCCAGCAGGGGACGGACCTCACCCTGGAGGTCCCCCCGCACAAAGGTCCGGTCCAGCAGGACATTGCCGAATTGGCAGCTTGGCTCCGGGACCAGGGCGCAGGCGTGACAGGCGGAGCGATTGAGCTGACTCGGACCCTGGCCCTCGTGCTCGGAGCAGACCGGGTCCAGGGAGCACCAGTCCGCGTGGTCGAAGACGCTGGCCAGCAGACCCAGGAAGCGCCTGGGCTCGGCCAGTTCGGCCAGACCACCCAGGGAGCCAACGATGTCGGGCACGGCCACATAGACCAGGATGCCCGCCATGGCCGAATCGCCCTCGGCGCAGTAGATCCGCTCCCGGATCGAGGCGGCCGGGTAACCGGCCTGGGTCTCCAACTGCCGGATGAGCAGATGGGCCAGGGTGTGCAGCAGGATGAAGCGCGGCAACAGGGGCAATATCGGGGCATCTGGAAAGCGCATCCCGGTGCGCTCGAAGCGCGCCTGGAGGGCGGCGGTGCGGGCCTGGATCCCGGGCTGCCCCGCCCATCGCTGGAGCATGGCCTCATCGAGGGTGAAGAAGATCCCCTCGCCGTAGAG
>DYRB01000256.1:0-3415 GCA_020718945.1 Lamprocystis purpurea
ATGGCGGCGAACTTGGCCTCGGTCTCCCGCCACTCCGCGGCCGGGTCCGAGCCGGCAACTATGCCGGCCCCGGCGTGGAGCAGGGCGGTGTCGCCGCCGATCTCGGCGCAGCGCAGCAGGACCCAGAGCTCGCCGCTCAGGTCCGGCTCCAGCCAGCCGGCGGCCCCGGTGTACCAGCCGCGGCCCTGGGGCTCGGCGCGACGCAGCCAGGCCTGAGCCGCGGCACTCGGCTGGCCGTTGGTGGCAGCGGTGGGGTGCAGCAGGTCGGCCAGGGCCAGGGCGTCGAGGCCCGGGGCCAACTCGGCGCGGATCTCGGTCCACAGGTGCTGGGCATTGTTCAGGCGCAGCAACTCGGGTTGCGGCTTGACATCCAAGCGGCGGCTGTGTCCAACCAGGGCTGCACACAGGGATTCCCTAACCAGGGCGTGCTCGTGCAGGTCCTTGGGCGAGTTGAGCAGGGCCTGGCCCAGGGCCGCGTCCGGGGCGCTGGCGGCGGCCCGGGGGGCAGTCCCGGCGATGGCGTCCAGGGTCACCCAGTCGCCACTTTGGGCCAACAGGCGCTCCGGCGTGGCGGCGACCAGGCAGTGGCCATCGCGTTGTAGCCTGACCACCTGGCAGGACGGGAACAGATAGGTCAGAGCCGCCGCCAGGCGCTCCGGATCGAAGGGCCGGCGGCCCTGGACCCTCAGCCGACGGGCCAGAACGACCTTCTCCAGGCCCCCGGCGGCGATGGCCGCCAGGGCCGCCGCCACCCCGGCAGTCCAGTCTGCCCTGTCCGATGGGGAGTCGCGGCGCGTCAAGGGCCCGGGGGAGCGGGGCTCGGGGGCATCCCGGCACAGCCCAGGGACCAGGCGGTCGAGCCAGGCCGTCCAGCGCCCCAGGGCCGCAGCGGGGTCGGCGGGCAGCGCTGTGCTCAGGATCAGGGCCGCCTGGCCCCGTCGGCGGCGCAGGGCGACCTCCGGCAGCCACAACAGGGCCTCGGGCAGGCCGCCGGGGGCGGGGGTCCCGGGGGCGGCGGCGAAACCGGCCAGGGCAAAGCCCGCGATCCCCGTCTCGTCCGGGTCGAATTGAAGCCAACTGGCCCGCAGGCGCCGGGCCTGGACTCGCAGGCGACGCAGGCGCTCGGGGCCTGCGGTCTGCCACTGCCCGACCACACCGTAGCCGGCACGCAGCTCGTCGCGGTGGGCATGGGAGAACGCGAAGTGCAGCCCGGGCAGGGCCGGGGCTGGCCCGGGGCGCTGGGGCAGTTCCAAGGCCAAGGAGGCAAAGCCCCTGGGTTGCGACCAGGGGATCTGGGGCAGGGTCTCCGCCAGGCGTGCCAGGAGCTGCGCCTTGATCAGGTCCGCGGTGTCGTAGGGGGCCAGCATGGGGTTGGGGTACAGACTGCTCGGGTTGGGGTTAGGCCCGCCAGGGCCGCCATGATAGCGGTTTGCCGCCGGCCGGGTTTCGCAGGGACAGGCATTTCCCCTGGCCCCCAAGCTCCGTTATCATCCGCCCATGTCCTCCCAGCAACCCAATCCCCGCGTCATTGGCCTGAGCCGCTCCATCCTCGGCGCCCTGGAGGTTGCCGGCCTGGTGGTGATCTCGCTTGCGACCCTGGTCGCCGCCGGCCAGGAGTTGCTGAAAATGGTCGCGGCCCAGGAGGTCACCCTGGCCGACCTGCTGCTGCTGTTCATCTACCTGGAGGTCCTGGCCATGGTCGGGGTCTACCTGGAGTCCGGGGCCCTGCCCATCCGCATGCCGCTCTACATCGCCATGGTGGCACTCGCCCGGCACCTGATCCTTGATATGAAGCATCTGGGGCCCTGGGACATCATCGCCACGGCCACTGGGGTGCTGATCATCGCCGTCGCGGTCCTGATCATCCGCTACGGCCATGTGCGTTTCCCCTACGAGTCATCCAAGTCCGGCGATTCGACCGGGCACAACATCCAGTAGGGCCTTGCCCTTGCCCGCCGGGTTGGGCCCGACCCTGCCAACCCATGTCGCCACCCGCCCCGGACATAGAGCCCCGCCCCCCCCAGGGGCGCGCCGAGCGCCTCGCCCTCCAGATCCGCGACCTGGCCCGTGCTGCGGCCCTGATCTGGCGTGCCTCTGGGTCCTGGGCCTGGGCCTGGCTGGCGGTGCTGTTGGTGCAGGGGGTGCTGCCCGCGGCCCTGGTGTGGCTCGCCCGCCCGCTGGTCGACGCCCTGGTCCGGCTCGCCGGCCAGGGGCCCGCAGCCCTGGACTGGACAACGCCGGACTGGTCTGGACTGGCGCCCCTGGTGTCCCTGGGTGCCCTGTTCGGTGGTCTGCTGGTCCTGGGTCAGGCCCTGGATGCCCTGGCGGGCTATATCCGCACCGCCCAGGGGGAGCGGGTCCAAGACCATCTGCACGACCTGGTGCACCGCCAGTCCGTGGCCCTGGACCTGGCCTTCTATGACTCGGCGGCCTTCTACGACCACCTCCACCAGGCCCGCGACGAGTCCTTCTACCGCCCGGTGTCCCTGCTGGAGCACCTGGGCGGGATGCTCCAGCACAGCATCACCCTGGTCGCCCTGTCCCTGATCCTGCTCCCCTACGGGGCCTGGCTGCCCCTGGCCCTGCTGGCCGGCGCCCTGCCCGCCCTGTTTGTCATCCTGCGCCACAATCGCCGCCGCCACGCCTGGTGGCTGGCCAGTACCGCCCGCGACCGCCGCGCCTGGTATTACTCCTGGGTGCTGACCGCCCGGGAGTCGGCCATGGAACTGCGCCTGCTCGGCCTCGGCGACCACTTCATGGGCGCCTATCGGGACCTGCGCGCGGCGCTGCGCGGCGAGCGCCTGGTGCTGGCCCGCGCCCAGGGCCTGGCGGAGGCCGGGGCCGGGCTGGTCGGGGTCGCTCTGGTCGGCGCTGTGCTCGCCTGGATGCTCTGGCGGACAATCCAGGGTCACGCCAGCCTGGGTGACCTGGCCCTGTTCCAGCAGGCCTTCCAGCGCGGTCAGGGCATCCTGAGCGGGCTCTTGGGCAGCGCCGGTCAGGTCTATGCCAACAGCCTGTTCCTGCGCAACCTGTTCGCCTTCCTGGCCCTGGAGCCCGGGCTGCGGGACCCGCCCCAGCCCGTCCCGGCCCCGCCGACCCTGACCCAGGGCATCCGTTGTCGGGGGTTGAGCTTCCGTTACCCAGGCAGTGAGCGGGACGTGTTTGCCGGGCTGGATCTCGAGATCCCGGGCGGGCGTATCACCGCCATAGTCGGTGGCAACGGGGCGGGAAAGACCACCCTGATCAAGCTCCTGTGTCGCCTCTACGACCCCCAGGCCGGCACCATAGCCCTGGACGGGATCGATCTGCGCGACCTGGACCAGGGCGAGCTGCGCCGCCACCTGGCGGTCCTGACCCAGGACCCGGTGCGCTACAGCGCCAGCGCCGCGGAGTGCATCGCCCTGGGAGACCTCGG
>DYRB01000256.1:3515-5180 GCA_020718945.1 Lamprocystis purpurea
GCGGTCCAGGCCGCCGCTGGTGCGGCACAGGCGGACGGCTTCATCGAGCGCCTGCCCCAGGGCTATGCCACGCAACTAGGCCTGTGGTTCGAGGGCGGGACGGACCTCAGCGGCGGTCAGTGGCAACGCCTGGCCCTGGCCCGGGCCCTGGTACGGCGTGCCCCCATCCTGATCCTGGACGAGCCGACCGGGGCCTTCGACCCCTGGACCGAGGCCCGCTGGCTCACCGGGCTGCGCGACCTGGCCCAGGGCCGCACCCTGCTGTTGATCACCCACAGGTTGACCGCCGCGGCCCTGGCGGACCAGATCCACGTCATGGAGGGGGGGCAGATCCTGGAATCCGGCGGCCATGCCGAGCTGTTGGCCCGGGACGGGCCCTACGCGGCCGCCTGGCGCGCGGCAAGCTCCAGATAGCGGTGGTGCAGGGCCGCCACCGCCGGCCCCAGGGCCGCGGCGTCGCCTGAGTTGTCGATCACGTCATCGGCCCGCGCCAGGCGCTCCGCCCGCGAGACCTGGGCGTCCAGGATTGCCCTGATCTGCGGCTCCGCCAGCCCGCTGCGCAGGCCCACCCGGCGGATCTGCTCCGCCTCGGGTAGGTCCACCACCAAGATGCGGTCGGCCAGGTTGGTCTGACCCGTCTCCAACAGCAGGGGGATGACCAGCAGGGCGTAGGGGCCTTGGGCAACAGCCAGCGCCTCGGTCATGCGTGCGCGGATGCGGGGGTGCAGCAGGGCTTCGAGGCGCTTGCGCTCCGCGGGATTGGCAAAGACCCGCGCCCGCAGGGCCGCCCGGTCCAGGGTCCCGGCGGCATCCACCAGGCCGGGGCCGAACAGACGTTCGATGTCTGCCAGCAGGGGTTGGCCTGGGGCGGTGAGGGCGTGGGCGGCGGCATCGGCATCGATCACCGGGACCCCCAGGGCGGCGAACCGGTCCGCCACCGTGGACTTGCCGCTGCCGATCCCGCCGGTGAGGGCGACCCGCAACACCTCAGACGAGCCCGGCCCAGTCCATGTAGGCCTGGTTGATGGCGTTGCCGAACATCAGGGCGATCCAGCCCGCAGCCGCCAGATAGGGGCCGAAGGGGATGGGGATGTCGCGGCCCTGCCGCCCGCTGACGATCAGGGTCAGGCCCACCAGGGCCCCGACCACCGCCGAACCCAGCACGATCTGGGGCAGGAAGGGCCAGCCCAGCCAGGCCCCAAACAGGGCCAGCAGTTTGAAGTCCCCGTAGCCCATCCCCTCCTTGCCGGTGGCCAGGCGAAACAGCTGGAACACCGCCCACAGGCTGAGGTACCCCCCCGCCGCGCCCAGGATGGCCGTCGCGGGGTCGGTGAACAGGCCGGCCAGGCTCAGCAGGAGGCCCAGCCACATCAGGGGCAGGGTGATGGCATCGGGCAGCAGTTGGGTGTCCAGGTCAATGCCTGACAGGGCCACCAGGCCCCAGGTCAGCACCAGGGCGGCGGCGGCCTCCCAGCCAGGGCCGAAGCGCCAGACCACCGCGAGGGACAGCAGGGCCGTGATGCCCTCCACCAGGGGATAGCGCAGCCCTATGGGCGCCGCGCAGGCCGAGCAACGCCCGCGCAGGAACAGGTAGCTCAGGATGGGGATATTCTCCAAGGCCCTGATGGGGTGGCCGCAGTGGGGGCAGCGCGACCTTGGGGTGGA
>DYRB01000257.1:0-2425 GCA_020718945.1 Lamprocystis purpurea
CTCCTCCTACGTCGGGCTGCGTCTTGCCCGAGGGGCCTCTCCCGGCGGGGGGGCAGGCCCGGCAGGCAGGGGAGGAGGCGTGGGCTCGGCGGGCGTGGCTGCCGGGGTCGGAGCCCCGGCGGCTGCGCCTGCCGTGCCCGCGCCGGGGCAGGCAGGGTAGCCTTCGACCGGTGCGGGAGGGCCGCCTCGGCCCGACGCAGCGTCATCCAGCAAGGTCTCTGGAAGTCCGCAGGATGGGCAAAGGCGCGCAAGCCCGGGGTCTCGGGTGGCCGCCGCAGTGGGTCGCGCCGTGCCCATCCTTCAGGCGCCGAGGGTTGGAGCGTCGCGGCCAGTGCGGACCCAGCGCAGATCCACCACGCGTAGAAGGCCGAGGTGTCGATGAAGATCATGGGCCGAAGGAATCGGCCAAACAGTGGTCGTGCCGCTCGGCGACGTCCTGTCTGCCGGAGGCGAAGCGGCCCGCGGCGGCCATGGCGCGCTCGCGCTGGATCTCGGCGCCCGGCGCCTCCTGGCCCTCGAGCCAGGTGTCCAGGGCGCGGCGCACCAGATCGGAGACGGATGCCTGGGAGCGCGACGCCTGGTCGCGCAGGGCCTCGATCTGGTGCTCGTTGAACTGGACCTGCATTCGAATCATCTGGGCATGCCATCATCTTGGTTCGGATGATGGCAGCCTAGTCCTCGGTGGGAGTTCGGGCAAAGGCTCAGGCTCCGGGGAGTGGTGCCGCCTGACCGGCAAGCCGAGCGGGATCTCCATGCCGCTTGTTCGGCTGTCTTGCTCGATCCAATCAGCGCTTAGCGGCTGCGGGTTCGGCATCCATGGCACTGGAATCCGCGGCCGACCAGAGGCTTGGCGCTCAGGCGCAGGTGCGCATTCATTCGCACCGAAGTCCCTGACGGTGCGCATAAATTCGCACGTGCAACGAGCACAACTGCCGCATCCAGGGTGACGGACCCGGGCCAATACCCCGGGGCGGAGCTTGTCTCCCGATCCCGATCTCCCACGCCCTCGCGCCGATCCCCCTAGACCAGACCGACTCCCAGGGCGAGCGACAGCACTTGCAGGCAGACCCCGGCAAAGAGCCCGGCTACCAGGTCGTCGAGCATGATGCCGAGCCCCCCGGGGACCCGGGCGTCCAGGACCCGGATGGGCCAGGGCTTCCAGATGTCGAACAGACGGAACAGGGCGAAGCCGGCCAGGACCCAGACCCAGCCCGAGGGCGCCGCGGTCATGGTGACCAGGTAGCCGGCGACCTCGTCCCAGACGATGGCCCCGGGGTCGTCGGTCTGGAGGTCCCGGGCGGTGCGGTCGCAGGCCCAGACGCCGATCAGGGTCAGGGCAGCCACCACCGCCAGGTACCAACCGACCGCCAAGGGCTGGAGCAGGAGATAGAGGGGCACCGCGGCCAGGGTCCCGGCGGTCCCCGGGGCCCAGGGTGACAGCCCGGAGCCGAATCCGAAGGCAATCCAGTGGTGCAGCCGGCGCGGGTGGAACCCGGCCCTGGGGTCCCTAGGCGCCGAAGTGGTCATAGCCGCTGCGCCCCAGGGTATGCAGGGTCCCGTCCGGGCGGCGCAGCCGCAGCCCCGGGGCCGGCTCGATGCGCCCGATGACGGTGACCGGAACCCCGCCGGCCTCGGCCAGCCCGGTCAGGGCCTGGACCTGGGTCGGCGGCAGGGTGAAGCAGAGTTCGTAGTCGTCTCCGCTGGCCAGGGGCAGGGACCAGTCACCGATGGCGGCCACCTCCGCCGACAGGGGCAGGGCCGCCAGGTCCAGTTCGGCGCCGGCCCCGCTGGCCCCGCTCGCCGCCAGGATGTGGCCCAGGTCCGCCGCCAGGCCGTCGGAGCAGTCGATCATGGCCGTGGCCAGGCCGCGCAGGGCAAGCCCCAGGGCCACCCGGGGCTGGGGCCAGTCCAGACGGCGGCGCAGAGGCTCCGGGACCGATGCCCCCGCCAGGACCCCACGCAGGGCGAGCCCTGCATCCCCCAGGGTCCCACTGACGCACACCAGGTCCCCCGGGGCGGCCCCGCTGCGGCGCACCGCCTGGCCCGAAGGGACCAGGCCATGGACCTGGATGCTGAGGGCCAAGGGGCCGCTGGTGGTGTCGCCCCCCACCAGGGCGACCCCATGGGCACGGGCCAAGCCGTCGAGGCCGCGGCAGAAGCCCGGGAGCCAGTCCGGGCGGTCGCGGGGCAGGTCCGCGGGCAGGGTCAGGGCCAGGGTCGCCCAGGCGGGCTCGGCCCCCATGGCGGCCAGGTCGCTCAGGGACACGGCCAGGGCCTTGTGGCCGAGGGACTGCGGGTCGCAGTCGGGGAGGAAATGGACCCCGGCGACCAGGGTGTCGATGCTCACCGCCAGTTCCTGTCCCGGTGGGACCCGGAGCAGGGCGCAGTCGTCGCCGACCCCCAGGGTCACGTCCGCCCGCGGGCT
>DYRB01000257.1:2525-5162 GCA_020718945.1 Lamprocystis purpurea
CCCGGAGCAGGGCGCAGTCGTCGCCGACCCCCAGGGTCACGTCCGCCCGCGGGCTCCCCAGGCGGGCGAAGTGGGTACGGATCAGGTCGAATTCGGACGGCATGGACGGGACAGCCAGGGAGGTATTGGTCCGCAAATGAACGCAAATGAACGCAAATGGGGATGGGCCTTTGCCCGCAACTGAGCTATCCCAATCATCTCGGCGCATAAGCCGAAATCAAAGAATATTCAGTGAGTTATTTGCGTTAATTTGCGTTCATTTGCGGACAAGATTCTTTATCCGCCCATCTCCACCTTGCGGACGGAGCGGCACACCTTGTCCAGCACGCCGTTGATGTAGCGGTGCCCCTGTTCGGCCCCGAAGGCCTTGGCCAGGTCCACCGCCTCGTTGATGACCACCCGGTAGGGGAGTTCCGGGCAGTACAGGAGCTCGTAGACCCCCAGGCGCAGTATGGCCCGCTCTACCGGGTCCACGGACTCGATATGGCGGTCCAGCAGGGGCTGCAACTGGGCGTCGATGTCCTTGACCTGGCGCGGCACGCCCTTGAGCAACTGGTCGAAGAGGTCGTGGTCGTAGATCCGCTCCGCCGGGTCGCCGGGGGTCCCGTCCTCGGCCGCCTCGACCAGGGAATCGGCGACCTCGCCCATCCAGATGGGGTCGTCGAAGAAGTGCCGGCCAATCTCTACGGGATTGAGCCCTGTCATCTGCCATTGGTACAGGGCGAGCATGGCATAGCGCCGCGCCTGGCTGCGGCGACTGGCCATGTCAGCCGATCTGCCGCAGCAGGTTGACCATTTCGATGGCGGACATGGCGGCCTCGGCCCCCTTGTTGCCGGCCTTGGTCCCGGACCGCTCTATGGCCTGCTCGATGCTGTCCACGGTGAGCACGCCGAAGGAGATCGGCACGCAGTGCTTGAGGCTCACCTGGGCTATGCCCTTGACGCACTCCCCGGCGACGTACTCGAAGTGCGGGGTGCCGCCGCGGATCACGGCCCCGATGGCGATGATGGCGTCGTAGCCGCCCTTGGCCGCCAGGCGCTCGCAGGCCACCGGCATCTCGAAGGCCCCGGGGACCCGCACCAGGGTCAGGTCGGCGTCCTCGGCCCCGTGGCGCTTGAGGGTATCAATAGCCCCGGCCAGCAGGCTCTCCACCACGAAGCTGTTGAAGCGGGACACCACCAGGCAGAAGCGGGCGTTCTGCACACGCAGGTTCCCTTCGATGGTCTTGATCATCATGGTGCGGTCCTCTGGGGCCTAGGTTAAGGTGGGAATGGGCGAACCTAAGAAAAGCAGTTGAGCCGCAAATGAACGCAAATGGACGCAAATAAACAGGGACTTCTCCTCGGTCTCCGGTTCACCCCGCGGGTGACCTGCGGACTCTGCCAACCTGATTGACCCATTTGCGAAAATTTGCGTAATTTGCGGCCGAACGACTCTTTCCAGGGTGAAGGGCCGGGCTCAGGCCTGGCCGCCGACGTATTCGACGACCTCGAGATCGAACCCGGAGATGCCGTGCATGGCCTTGGGGGCGCTCATGACGCGCATCTTGCGCACCCCGAGATCCGACAGTATCTGGGCCCCGATGCCGTAGGTACGCAGCTCGTTGCGGTCCTGGCGGCGCGGTGGTACCGGGTCGTCGTGGCCGTGGAGGTCCAGGTCGCGCAGGCGCGAGAGCACATCCCCGGAGCGGTCGCGGTTGCGCAGGACCACGATGACGCCCTCCCCGGCGGCGGCGACCTGGCGCATCACGTCCTGCAAGGGCCAGCCGCAGCCGGCATGACGGGTGCCGAACAGGTCGCACAGGGTGTTCTGGATGTGCACCCGCACCAGGGTCGGGCGCTCCGGGGAGATCTCGCCGAAGGTCAGGGCCAGGTGCACCTCGTTGTCGATGCTGTCGCGGTAGGCGACGACGCGGAAGTCGCCGTGCTCGGTGGGCAGTTCGCACTCGCACTCCCGCACCACCGCCTTCTCGTGGTTGACCCGGTAGTGGATCAGGTCGGCGATGGTCCCGATCTTGAGCCCGTGGGCCTCGGCTACCAGTTCCAGGTCCGGGCGGCGGGCCATGCTGCCGTCGTCCTTGAGGACCTCGACAATGACCGCGGCGGGCTGGAACCCGGCCAGGCGGGCCAGGTCGCAGCCGGCCTCGGTGTGGCCGGCACGCACCAGGACCCCGCCGGGCTGGGCCATGATGGGGAATATGTGCCCGGGCTGGACTATGTCCTTGGGCTGGGCCTCCGGGGCCGTGGCGGCCCGTACCGTGATGGCGCGGTCGGCGGCGGATATGCCGGTGGTCACCCCCTCCGCCGCCTCGATGGAGACGGTGAAGGCGGTACCGTGGGGGGCGTGGTTGTCCTGGACCATGAGCGGCAGGCGCAGGCGCTCGCACCGCTCCCGGGTCAGGGTCAGGCAGACCAGGCCGCGCCCATGGGTGACCATGAAGTTGATCGCCTCGGGGGTCACCTTGTCCGCGGCCATGAGCAGGTCGCCCTCGTTCTCGCGGTCCTCGTCGTCCATGATGATGACCATCTTGCCCTGGCGCAGGTCTTCGATGATCTCTTCGATCGAGTTCAGTTGCATGGTGCGCGGTCGCCGCCGGTGGCAAAAAAGGAAGCCGCGTATATTAACTGATTCTTGCA
>DYRB01000258.1 GCA_020718945.1 Lamprocystis purpurea
CACGGTGTTTCCGGCCGCTGCGCCGGGTGTTGGTCTCAAATTTGGAATTGCTGAGGCGCCGCGTCGGCGCGCAGGGCCCGAGCGCCGGCCTACCTGGGGAAGCCGGGGGGCAGTCCGCCCATGCCGCCCATGCCGCCCATGCCCGGCAGCCGGCCCTTGAGGCCGCGCATCATCTTGGCCATGCCCCCGCCCTTCATCTTCTTCATCACCTTCTGCATCTGGGCGAATTGCTTGAGCAGGCGGTTGAGGTCCTGGACCTGGGTCCCGGAGCCGGCGGCGATGCGCCGCTTGCGCGCCCCCTTGATGATGTCCGGGA
This sequence comes from Lamprocystis purpurea, assembly GCA_020718945.1. GTDB lineage: Bacteria > Pseudomonadota > Gammaproteobacteria > Chromatiales > Chromatiaceae > DYRB01. The sequence goes on from DYRB01000258.1 coordinate 317, forward strand.
AGGCGCGCTCCTTGGGGGTCATGGAGTCGATCATGGCCACCAGGCGCTTCATCTCCTTGTCGTTGACCTGCGCCTTGACCTGATCCGGGATCTGCCCCATGCCGGGGAGCTTGTCCATCAGCCCCGCCATGCCGCCCATGGTGGCCATCTGTTTGATCTGGTCGCGGAAGTCCGCCAGGTCGAAGCCGCCCTTCTTGAGCTTCTGGACCAGGCGCGCCGCCTCCTCGTGATCGACCTTGCGCTGGACCTCCTCCACCAGGGAGACCACGTCGCCCATGTCGAGGATGCGCGAGGCGAGCCGCTCCGGGTAGAAGGGCTCCAGGGCCGTGGTCTTCTCGCCCACGCCGATGAACTTGATGGGCTTGCCGGTGATGTGGCGGATGGACAGGGCCGCACCGCCGCGGGCGTCGCCGTCGGTCTTGGTGAGGATCACCCCGGTCAGCGGCAGGGCGTCGCCGAAGGCCTTGGCCGTGTTGGCCGCGTCCTGGCCGGTCATGGAGTCCACCACAAACAGGGTCTCGATGGGATCGAGCGCCGCGTGCAGGGCGCGGATCTCGTCCATCATGGCCGCGTCGATGTGCAGCCGGCCGGCGGTATCGACGATCAGCACATCCTTGTAGTGGCGTTTGGCGTGGTCCAGGGCCGCCCGGGCTATGGCCACCGGGTCCTGGTCCTTTGTGCTGGGGAAGAACTCGGCCCCCACCTCCGCGGCCAATGTGCGCAACTGCTCGATGGCCGCCGGGCGGTAGATGTCGCAGCTCACCAGCAGGGCCTTCTTGTTCTGCCGCTCCGCCAGCCAGCGGGCCAGCTTGGCCACGCTGGTGGTCTTGCCCGAGCCCTGGAGGCCGGCCATCAGCACCACCGCCGGGGGCTGGGCGGCCAGGTCCAGGGCCTCGTTGGCCTGGCCCATGACCCGCACCAACTCGTCGTGGACGACCTTGATCAGCACCTGGCCCGGGGTCAGGGAGCGGGCGACCTCCTCCCCCAGGGCCTGGGTGCGTACCGTTTCGATGAATTCGCGCACCACCGGCAGGGCGACATCCGCCTCCAGCAGGGCCATGCGCACCTCGCGCAAGGTGTCCTGGATGTTGTCCTCGGTCAGGCGGCCCTGGCCGCGCAGGTTGTTGAGGACCTTGGCGAAGCGGCCCTGCAAGTTCTCGAACATGGTTGACCCCTGGGAGCGGCGCGGCCCATCCGCGCAAAGCGCGACAGTATAGGCGAAGTGGGAGTGTCGGCGTCCCACCGTGGGAGCGCCCAGCAGTTCCAAACTCGAAAGCCAGATCGGTCTCCGTGGGAGCGGCGCCCCGCCGCGACCGCGTAATGTGGTAGTTACCGGGCTCGCTACGCTTCGCCCGGTCGCGCCGAGGCGGCGCTCCCACGGTGCCTCCGCCCTCGGTGCTCAACGATAGTCTCAAATTTGGAATTCCTGGGGAGCGCCCGCGTCCCGCCTTTGGAGCGCCGGCGTCCCGCCGGCACTGGGTTGCGCGGCGTCTCGCCGCACGTCTGGGAGGGTCATGCCGGCACCCCGCCGAGCCCCCGTCAGCCCCCACCAGACCAGCCCCCACCCGACCAGGCCCCATTGCGCCCGATGCCCGGCCCCGCATACAGTCGCCCGGAACCCCGCCCACCCATGCAAAGGAGCCGAGACCCATGCCGACCGCGCCCAAGTCGCTGCTGCCGATCCCTGCCCGCCGGACCCCGGCCCACACCTGGCGGCCCCTCTTGGCCCTGCTGATCGCCGCCCTGGCCCAGGCCCAGGCCGAGTCCGCAGCCGCAACGGACGCTCCCACGCCCCCCGCCCTGATGCTCGCCGAGGTCTACCGACCCGGGGTGGACCTGTCTGCCTACTGGGTGAGCGAGAAGCTGGACGGCGTGCGCGCCTACTGGGACGGCACCCACCTGGTCTCGCGTCGCGGGACCCGGCTGCAAGCGCCCGACTGGTTCACCGCCGGCTTCCCCAGCGTCCCCCTGGACGGCGAGCTGTGGTCGGGCCGCGGCGGCTTCGAGGTCCTCTCCGGCACGGTGCGCCAACAGGAGCCGGACGAGGCCGCCTGGCGGCGGGTGCGTTACATGGTCTTCGACCTGCCCGACGGGGGTGGTACCTTCGGCGAGCGCCTGGCCCGGCTGCGTGTCCTGCTCGCCGTGCCGGGCAATCCGCACCTCGCCCTGGTGGCCCAGGAGCGGGTGGCGGACCACGCCGCCCTGATGGCACGCCTGGACCAGGTCGTGGCCGGCGGCGGCGAGGGGCTGATGCTCCACCGCGACGATGCCCCTTACCGGGCCCTGCGTTCGGCGGACCTGCTCAAGCTCAAGCCTTACCTGGACGCCGAGGCGCGGGTGCTGGCCCAGCTCCCCGGCAAGGGCAAGTACGCCGGGATGCTGGGCGCGTTGGAGGTCGAGACCCCGGAGGGCATCCGCTTCGCCATCGGCACCGGGTTCAGCGACGCCCAGCGCCGTGCCCCGCCCCCCATCGGCAGCCTGGTGACCTATCGGTACCGCGGCCTGACCGCCAAGGGCAGGCCGCGCTTCGCGAGCTTCCTGCGCGTGCGCGAAGACCCCTGAGCGTGCCGCCAGGCCCCTGGAAAGAGCAATTCGGCCGCAAATTACGCAAATTTACGCAAATGGGTCAGTCAGTTAGGCGGAGTCCGCGAGTCACCCGCAGGGTGATCCGGAGACCGACGGGAAGTTCTTGTTTATTTGCGTCTATTTGCGTTCATTTGCGGCTCCACTGCTTGTCTTGGGAAGAACCTACCGGTCAGCCTGAATCCCGCGTCAGGAGCACCCGCGCCCGCAACTGGCCGCAGCCCCCGTCGATGTCCTGCCCGGCGGAGTTGCGCAGCCGTGTAACTATGCCCCGGCGTTGCAGGTAGTCGGCCATAGCCGAGGCCCGCTCCGGGCTGGGGCGGCGGTAGCCCAGGCCCTCGTTGGGGTTGTAGGGGATGAAGTTCATCATGGCGTACTTGCCGGCCAGCAGGCGGGCCAGGGCCTCGAGCTCCGCGTCGCCGTCGTTGACCCCGGCGAGCAGGGTCCATTGGTACTGAATGGGGTAGCGGGTGGCCCGGGCATAGGTCTCCGCCAGGTCCACCAGCTCGGCGGGCTCGATGCGTGGGGCCTTGGGCAGCAGCCGTGCCCGCAGTTCGGCGTCGGTGCTGTGCAGGGACAGGGCCAGGGCTGGTTTGACCGGGCCGCGGGGCAGGCGCTCGAACACCCGCCGGTCGCCCACGGTGGAGAAGACCAGGTGCTTGTGGCCTATGGCCCCCAGGGTGCCGAGCAGTTCTATGGCCTCCAGCACAGCGTCCAGGTTGTGGGCCGGCTCCCCCATGCCCATGAAGACCACCCGGGAGACGCTGCGCCGGCCTCGGGCCAGGGCCACCTGGGCGACGATCTCGGCGCTGCCGAGCTGGCGGCTCAGGCCGTCCCGCCCGGTCATGCAGAAGACACAGCCCACGGCGCAGCCGACCTGGGTGGAGACGCAGAGCCCGTCCCGGGGCAGCAGCACCGATTCCACGGTCTGGCCGTCGGACAGTTCCACCAACAGGCGCGCCGAGCCGTCGGCCCCCGGGTGCTCGGAGTGCAGTCGGGCCAGTCCGGCCAACTCCGCGGTCAGTCCCGGGAGGTCAAGGCGGAGGGCCAGGGGCAGGAAGTCCTCGGCCTTCTGGCGGCGGGTGTCCAGCGGGCCCGCCTGGGCCCAGGCCTTCAGGATGCGCTCCTCGTGGCAGGGCTTGGCCCCCAGGGCGCGCAGGCGTTGGCGGATCTGGTCGATGCGCATGGGGCGGGTCAGGGGTAGCCCCGACCCGGATCCAGGGCGGCTTCAGAGGGCGTCGGCAGGCTTCGGGGCTGGCGTCGGCGCCCGGGTAAACAGGGAGTCGGACACCCGGTCGAGTTGTTGATAGACCCTGTGGGTCCACACCTTGACCCGCTGCCGGTCCATCAGGCCCAGGCCGCTCTCCTTGGTGTGGGCGGCGGCCCACAGGCTGGCGTTGCCATGGTCGATCTTGCGCATGGTGGCGGCGTGCAGGTCGGGCAGGTCGAGGGCCGCGGCGCCCAAACCGTCCGCGCGGGCCTGGGCGGCGGACGCCTGGTAGGCGGAGAAGTCCTTGCCGCGCCCGTAGTTGCGCACCACCACATAGCTGGCGGCGCCGTCGTAGCGGTCGAGCAGGGTGTCGAGCAGGGCGATGCCGTCGGCCCCGTCGTCGAGCACATGCCAGAAGACCACCGGGACCTGCTGCTCGCCGGCCAGGGCGAGCAGGTCGTTCTGGTCGATCCAGCGGTGCAGGGGCAGGGAGGTCTGGGCGGCCAGGTCCACCAGGATGTCCTGGTCGGCCTCCAGGGCCGCCTCCATGAGTTGGTCGGCGCTCTCGAAGTCGTCCAGGGCCATGGGGGCGCTGAAGTCGCCGTAGAAGCGCAGCAGGGCGCCGTGGGAGCGGTCGGTGTCGAAGGCGCGGAAGGGCAGGGCGCGGTCGATGTGGTATTGGGCCAGGAGGCGGGCCAGGACGGACTTGCCGACCCCGCCCTTTTCGCCGCCGACGAAGTGGATCTTGCTCATGACTGCTGGCCGCTCCGGATGGATTGCGATGAGGGGCGATGGGCTGATGCCGCCGCTGGGGCGAAGGCGCGGCATGGTAGACCTTTGGTCGCGGGCGGTCGAGCGGTTGGGTTGCGGTTCCAAGCTTCCAGCCGGTAGCTTCCCTCTTCTCTCTTCTGAGTGCCCATCCGTCGCGGCTGAAGCCGCTGCCACGCAAAAAAAAGGCTCTGTCTGCATTAGCTGTTGGGGACGGCCAAGTCATTGAAGTGGCGGGTATTGCCGTGGGAGCGGCGCCTCGCCGCGACG
>DYRB01000259.1 GCA_020718945.1 Lamprocystis purpurea
GCTTTGCCATCCGCGAGGGTGGTCGTACCGTCGGCGCCGGCGTCGTCGCCAAGATTCTCGAATAACAGCAGTCAAGCGGTGGTCGCACGGTCGCGTGGGGTTGGACCCCGGCGCCGCGCCAACCGCAGCACCAAGTTCCTTAGGCCAGTAGCTCAACTGGTAGAGCACCGGTCTCCAAAACCGGGGGTTGGGGGTTCGAGCCCCTCCTGGCCTGCCACTTCGCGATTCGCGCACACGGCGCACTAGCTCTCATGAATGCAAAAGCTGAGGTGGAAGGCGCCGGTTTGGATAGAGTCAAACTGGCGGCGGCGGCGATTTTGCTGATCGGCGGGATCTACGCCTTTTACCATTTCGCCGCCTACTCCGCGCTGCTGCGCGTCGTCCTGCTCCTGGCAGTCGGCGGTGGCGCGGCGGCAATAGCGCTCCAGACCCAGCCGGGGCGTGACCTGTGGCAGTTCATCGCTGCGGCGCGCATGGAGGTGCGCAAGGTGGTCTGGCCGACGCGCCAGGAGACGCTCCAAACCACCCTCGTCGTCATCGTCATGGTCCTAGTGCTGGCCATTGTGCTGTGGCTGTTCGACATGGTCCTGATGGCGATCCTCCAGGCCGTCACCGGAAAGGGGGCCTAGGGCATGCCCAAGCGTTGGTACGTGATTCACGCCTACTCGGGATTCGAGGGCCAGGTGAAGCGCTCCCTTGAGGAGCGCATTCGCCGCGCCGGAGTGGAAGAGCAGTTCGGCGCCGTCCTGGTCCCCACCGAAGAGGTGGTGGAGATGCGCGGCGGCCAGCAGCGCAAGAGCGAGCGCAAGTTCTATCCCGGATACGTCCTGGTCAATATGGAAATGACCGATGAGACCTGGCACCTGGTCAAGAGCGTCCCCAAGGTCATGGGCTTCATCGGTGGTACCGGCGACAAGCCTGCACCGGTCCCGGACCGCCAGGCCGAGGCCATTCTGCAGCGCATGCAGGAAGGCACCGAGAAGCCGAGGCCGAAGGTCCTCTACGAGCCTGGCGAAGTGGTGCGCGTTACCGACGGCCCCTTCACCGACTTCAACGGCGTGGTGGAAGAGGTCGATTACGAGAAGAGCCGCCTCAAGGTGTCGGTGCTTATCTTCGGTCGGTCCACGCCCGTGGATCTGGGGTTCGCACAAATAGAGAAGGGGTGAGCCTCGGAAATTGATCCACTGGACCAATTTCCGAGTTGTTCGATTTTGCAAGGACGACGCCTAGTTAGGACAGCCAGGCCCAGCCAAACCCGCGTTTGGCAACGTCAAGGATGATCCAGAGACGCCTCCGGCACGGAGGTTTTTTCATTGCCGCAGGTCCCATCGGCCGGCGGACACGGGGAGCCAGGCTCATGGGCTGGCGCTTGTACCCAACAGGAGCTTAGACGTGGCAAAGAAGATTACGGCCTACATCAAGTTGCAGGTCAAGGCCGGCGAGGCCAACCCCAGTCCCCCGGTCGGGCCGGCCCTGGGTCAGCACGGCGTAAACATCATGGAGTTCTGCAAGACCTTCAATGCCCGTACCCAGGGCATGGAGAAGGGCATGCCGACCCCGGTGGTCATCACCGTGTACTCGGACCGCAGCTTCACCTTCATTACCAAGACGCCCCCGGCGACCGTCCTGCTGCGTAAGAGCCTGGGCTTGGCCAAAGGCAGTGCGACCCCCCATTCGGTCAAGGTCGGTACCGTCACCCGCGCCCAGCTCGAGGAGATTGCGACCCTCAAGATGCCCGACCTCACGGCGGCAGATATGGATGCGGCGGTGCGTACCATCGCCGGCAGTGCCCGTTCCATGGGACTCAACGTCGAGGGGGTCAACTGATGGCCAAGGTCACCAAACGTATGCAGGCCGTCCGTGCCCAGGTGGTGCGGGGCAAGGCCTATCCGGCCGAGGACGCCTTCCGGCTGCTCAAGGAACTTTCCAAGGTCAAGTTCATTGAGAACGTCGACGTGGCGGTCAACCTCGGCGTCGACCCGCGCAAGTCCGATCAGGTGGTGCGCGGCGCCACAGTGCTCCCCAACGGTATCGGCAAGCTGGTCCGGGTGGCGGTGTTCGCCCAGGGTGCCGCCGCCGAGGCCGCCAAGGAGGCGGGTGCCGAGCGCGTCGGTATGGAAGACTTGGCCGATGAGGTCAAGGCCGGCCAGATGGACTTCGACGTGGTGGTTGCGAGCCCCGACGCCATGCGCGTGGTCGGCCAGTTGGGCAAGATCCTCGGCCCCCGGGGCCTGATGCCCAACCCCAAGGTCGGTACCGTGACCCCCAACGTCGCAGAGGCGGTGCGCAATGCCAAGGCCGGCCAGGTGCGCTATCGCACCGACAAGGCCGGCATCATCCATTGCCCCCTGGGCAAGCTGACCTTTGAGCCGGCCGCCCTGCGCGAGAACCTGCAGGCCCTGCTGACCAACCTGAATAAGGCCAAGCCCAGCACCTCCAAGGGCGTGTATATGCGCAAGGTCACCGTGTCCACGACCATGGGCCCGGGCCTGACCATCGACCACGGTAGCCTCGGCGTCTCCTGACGAGGCCCTTGAGCCGCCGTTGAGGCTGTATTGATGATCGATAGGGCAGGGGTGCGCCCCTGCTCAGAGAAGAACTTTGGGGCGCCGATCCGTCGGGTCGGTGGCCGTCAAAGACCGCAGGTGCCCGGTAGCCGTACAGGGACGAGACGGCGAAGGGCTTAATGGCCGAAGGCCTGCGCAGACGGTGCCCCGGGATTCAGGTTGTGACCTGATGACGGTGCACTTGAAAGGATTGTCGCCCGCGACCGGGACGGTACGGGTGGCGCAATTCGGGGTGACGAACCCCGGTAAACCGTTATCGGGAGGTGACAATGGCGCTCAATTTTGCGCAGAAGGAAGCCATAGTCGCCGAGGTCGCGGAGATTGCAAAGACTGCCCATTCGGCCATAGGTGCCGAATACCGGGGTTTGACTGTCGAGGACATGACCGCCCTGCGCTGCGAGGCGCGTAAGGCCGGTGTCTATGTCCGAGTAGTCAAGAACACCCTGGCCCGGCGGGCGTTGGCGGACACCAGTTTTGCCTGCATGCAGGATGGCCTCAAGGGGCCCTTGATCCTGGCATTTGCGCAGCAAGACCCGGGTGCCGTGGCGCGTGTCGCGGAGGCCTTTGCAAAGACGCACGACAAGTTCCAGGTCCGGCTGGTCTCCGTTGGGGGCAAGCTGCTGGATCCGTCGCAACTCGGCGCGTTGGCGAAGATGCCGACCTATGAACAGGCAATCAGCCAGCTGATGGCCACCATGAAGGCCCCGGTGCAGAAGCTTGTGGCGACCATCAACGAGGTCCCGAGCAAGCTGGTCCGCACCATTGCCGCGATTCGCGACGCCAAAGAAGCGGCGTAGCGGCTGGCCGACAACCTGACAGACTGAGTTTTTAGGAGAAACCAATGGCCGTTTCCAAAGAAGAGATCCTCGACGCAATCGGCAACATGACCGTGCTCGAGGTGGTTGACCTGATCGCCGCCATGGAAGAGAAGTTTGGCGTCACCGCCGCTGCCGCCGTGATGGCCGGCCCGGCTGTCGCTGCCGCCGAGGCCGCCCCGGTCGAGGAGCAGACGGAGTTCAACTGCGTCCTGACCGGCTTCGGCGCCAACAAGGTGTCCGTCATCAAGGTGGTCCGCGCCCTGACCGGCCTGGGCCTGAAGGAGGCGAAGGACGCCGTCGAGGGCGTGCCGACCGTGGTCAAGGAGGCCGTCGCCAAGGCCGAGGCGGAAGACGCCAAGAAGCAGTTGGAAGAGGCTGGCGCTACGGCAGAAGTGAAGTAACGGCGCATTGCGTCGTCAAACGCTTCCCCAAGCGTCCGGGCTGGCGGCGACGAGCCGCCGGCCCTTTACCGTTTGTGTGGGGCGAGCCGCTGCACTCCTGGTTGCCGCAGCGGTCTGTCGGACGGGGCTGGGTACGGCGCGGCGGCAACGCAGCGGCGGCCCTTGACTCCTCCCGGCGGCGCGGCGCCCTGGCCCGGGGCCTGGACCTTGGCACCGGCTGCAACAACTTAAGGGATTCCTCCAAGCACTTCGAGGGAAGGCAGTATGGTCTATTCGTTCACCGAGAAAAAGCGCATCCGCAAGGACTTCGGCAAGCGGCCGAGCATCCTGGATGTCCCCTTCCTGCTCGCGACCCAGATCGAGTCCTACCGCGAGTTTCTGCAGTTGGATGCCCCCGCCGCCCGGCGCGGCGACATCGGGCTGCACGCTGCCTTCAAGTCGGTGTTTCCCATCGAGAGCTACTCCGGGTATGCGGTGCTGGAATATGTCAGCTACCGCCTCGGTGAGCCCCCCTTCGACGTGCGTGAGTGCCATCTGCGTGGCGCCACCTATGCGGCACCCCTGCGCGTGCTGCTGCGTCTGGTGATCTACGACAAGGAGGCCCCGGCGGGGACCAAGGTGGTCAAGGACGTCAAGGAGCAGGAGGTCTACATGGGCGAATTGCCGCTCATGACCGATACCGGCACCTTCATTGTCAACGGCACAGAGCGGGTCATAGTCTCCCAGCTCCACCGCTCCCCCGGCGTGTTCTTCGACCACGACAAGGGCAAGACCCATTCCTCGGGCAAGCTCCTGTTCTCCGCTCGGGTGATCCCCTACCGCGGGTCCTGGCTGGACTTCGAGTTCGACCCCAAGGACAACGTCTTCGTGCGTATCGACCGGCGCCGCAAGCTGCCGGCCACCGTGCTGCTGCGTGCCCTGGGCTACGGGGTGGAGCAGATCCTTGCGGCCTTCTTCGAGACCGACAGCTTCCGCGTCGGCCCCGCCGGGATCGAGCTGGACCTGGTCCCCGAGCGTCTGCGCGGGGAGACCGTCGGCTTCGATGTGCTGATCGGCGATACCGTGGTGGTCGAGGCCGGTCGTCGGGTCACCGCCCGCCATATCCGCGAGTTGCAGAAGGCGGGTGTGGAGCGCCTGGCGGTCCCGTCGGAGTTCGTGATCGGGCGCATCCTGGCCCATGCCCAGGTGGACCAGTCCACCGGCGAGGTGCTGGCGGAGGCCAACGACCCGATCACCGTCGAGCTGCTCAAGACCCTGCGTGATCGGGGCATCGACCGCATCGAGACCCTGTTCGTCAACGACCTGGATCACGGCCCCTACATCTCCGAGACCCTGCGCATCGA
>DYRB01000002.1 GCA_020718945.1 Lamprocystis purpurea
TAGGGACAGGGCTTGAAGAAGGGGTTGGTCATGGCCTCCCGGCACTGGTCGCCGGTGGCCCCCAGCCCCGAGGGCTCGCCGGCCCGCTCCTCCGACTCCAGCCCGAGCAACTGGCGGGCGGGGTCGCAGCCGGGGGACTTGGCGCAGCGCCCATCGCGGCCGCAGACCCGCTCCACCAGCTTGGCGCAGTGGCTCGCGGTAGCCCCGCGGGCCACCTGGGTGCAGACCGGGAAGGCCGGATCGGACAAGGCCTTGGCGCAGGCCTGCTCACCGACCGCCGCGGCACCCGCCGGTCCCCCCGGGATCGCCTCGTCGCGCAGCCGGCGCGCCGAGGTGCAGGCAGCAGCGGTACCGCAGGCGTCCTGGGGACCGCAGACGCGCTGCACCAGGCGGTCGCAGTCGGCGCCCTGCTGGGCGTCCTTGGCCTCGGGCCCGCCCTGCCAGGTCTCCAGCATCTGCCGGGTCGGTACCGCGGTGCCGTCGCGGATGATGACCACTGAGCCGTCGTCCAGGCGATGGGTACCGTCCCACATGGGCCGCTGCGCCCCGCCCTGGTCGCGGACGGCACGGTGGGTCTGCGGATCGACCCGCAACTGGCTGCCGTCGTGGAGGGTCCCGGACCAGGGGCCGGCCCGCGCGGCCAGGGGGGCTGCGACCAGCCCGGCCAGGGCGAGAACGGCGGCAAGACGCGGAATGGCGAGGCAAACTGGGCTAGTCATGTGCGGCTCCTCAGTGGGCTGGCGGTCGTGTATTAGCTTTTCAGCAGAGACTAAAAAGTCTACTCGATTTTCCCGCCCCCCCGCAGGGCCAGGTCGCCTTGGCTACCTTGAGATAGGCCCCCCGACCCCAAACCTCGCCCCGGCAATCGCAGGCCCGGCCCGGGTTAGAATGCCCCGTCGGCGGCCGACCCGCCCCACAAGCCCCAGGACAGACCCCATGACCGATCAGCCCAGCCCGGCGCCCGGCGCCCAGCCGACCCTCCGCCACCCCACGGAAATCAACCTGCACGCCAAGTCCAGGATACTGACCATCGCCTTCGACGACGGGGCCCGTTTCGAGTTGCCCTGCGAGTACCTGCGGGTCTTCTCCCGGGCTGCCGAGGAGCGCCTGCTGGACCAACCGGCCACCGGCAAGGAGGGGGTGAACATCGAGCGCATCGAGCCCCAGGGCCAGTACGCCATCCGCATCGTCTTCGACGACGGCCACGACACCGGCATCTATTCCTGGGACAGCCTCTACACCCTGGGCCTCAACCAGGAGGCCAACTGGGCCGGCTATCTGGCCCGCCTGGAGCGCATGGGCTACCAGCGCAATGAGCCCGAGCAGGGCGAGAAGCCCGTGAAGCTCATGTACTTTTCCTGGCTGGCCAAGAAGATGCGCAAAGAGGCCGAGCAGGTCACCCTGCCCGCCGCGGTGGCTGACGTGGACGGCCTGTTGCGTTGGCTGGGCAACCGGCGGCGCGGGGCCGGACCCCTGTTCGAGCCGGGACGGCTGCGGGTCACGGTCAACAAGCAGTTCACCGAGGGGTTCACCAAGCTCCATGCGGGGGACGAGGTGGGGCTGGTGCCCACCAGCCCCACCCCGCCGCCTACGCCGGACCTGCTCTGACGGAGCGCCGGCATCCCGCCGGCCAGCCGCCGATAGGCGGCTTGGGGGCGCCGTGGAAACCCCAGACCCTGGCCGGCAAAACTTGACGAGGGCCGCGGCCGTTCTCGGCGGGCCTTAGTCGCGGAGTCGCGGTCGCAACCCGGCTTTCCAGACTCAGCGAATCCAATCGATCAGGTGCATGATGGGGTCGTCGGCCTCATCGGCTGCGATCACCCGACCATAGACGCTCTGCCCGGCATGGAGCACCGAGTCCGGGTCGCCGGTCACCAGGGGGTGCCAGGCCGGCAGGGACTTGCCCTCGGCCAGGAGACGGTAGGCGCAGGTCTCGGGCAGCCAGCGCGGGTCTTCCAGCACCGCCGGGACCAGGGCGATGCAGTCCGGGACCTGGAGGGCCCGATCCCGATAATCGGCGCAGCGGCAGGTCTCCAGGTCCAGCAGGCGGCAGGCGACGTTGCTGTAGATCATGGCCCCGGTGTCCTCGTCCTCGAATTTTTCCAGGCAGCATTTGCCGCAGCCGTCGCACAGGGACTCCCATTGGTCCTGGTCCATGGACGCCAGCGTCGTGGTCTCCCAGAAGGGTTCGAGTTTGCTGCTCATGGCATCGACCTGGCGTTGTGCACGGTGCCCGGCGTGCGGTCCGCGCACTGGCAGGCCGGCCGCGGGGACCGGGAACGGACTTGGAGACAGTTGTCAAGCATTTGAATCCTCTATCTTCGCCACTGGCGTACCGGGACGCAGCGGGCCCTGGCCAGGCTGCCGCCAGATCAGGCCCGGGGCGCCTTTCCACAAACTTATCCACAGGGGCATGCCAAACTGATAGGCAGCAGGACGGGGCCGCACCGGCCCCCAGCCACCCAATCGAGGTACCGCCATGACCGCACCCGCCACCACCCATCCGACCCGCTACTGGCACCCGCTGGACGATGGCCGGGTCCAGTGCGATGTCTGCCCCCGCAACTGCCAGATCAAGGAGGGCCAGCGCGGGCTGTGCTTCGTGCGCGGCTGCGAGGACGGGGCCGTGGTCCTGTACACCTACGGACGCTCCAGCGGCTTCTGCGTAGACCCCATAGAGAAAAAGCCGCTCAACCACTACCTGCCCGGGACGCCGATCCTGTCCTTCGGCACCGCCGGCTGCAATCTGGCGTGCCGATTCTGCCAGAACTGGGACATGAGCAAGTCCCGGGAGATGGACACCCTGGCCGCGGTGGCGAGCCCTCAGGCCATAGCCCGCAGCGCCAAGTCCCTGGGCTGCCGCAGCGTCGCCTACACCTACAACGACCCGGTCCCCTTCCTGGAGTATGCCCGGGACACAGCCCTGGCCTGTCGGGAATTGGGGCTAAAGAACGTCGCCGTGACCGCCGGCTACATCAACCCGGGGGCCCGGGAGGACCTGTTCGGGGCCATGGACGCGGCCAACGTGGACCTCAAGGGCTTCACCGAGGACTTCTACCGCAAGCTGTGCGGCGGGCACCTGGCCCCGGTCCTGGAGACCCTGGAATACCTGAAGCACGAGACCCGGGTCTGGTTCGAGCTGACCACCCTGATCATACCCGGCTACAACGACTCCGACGCCGAGCTGGACGCCATGACGGCCTGGGTCAGCGGGCACCTGGGGCCCGATGTCCCTATGCACTTCACCGCCTTCCACCCGGACTGGAAGCTCTTGGACGCCCCGCCGACGCCCCCTGCCACCCTCACCCGGGCCAGGGAGCTGGCCCTGGCCAACGGCATCCGCTATGCCTACACGGGCAATGTCCACGACAGCGCGGGCGGCAGTACCTGGTGCCACGCCTGCGGTCACTTGTTGATCGAGCGCGACTGGTACCGCATCGGGGCCTGGGGACTGGACGCGGGGGGGTGCTGCACCGGCTGCGGCACCCCCTGCCCGGGGGTCTTCGAGGCCGAGCACGGCACCTGGGGGGCACGGCGGCTACCGGTGCGCATCGACGCGACGCAAACCTGACCCGAAAAAGTCGAGGGCCGCAACGCTCCGGCAAGTTACAGGGCCTCCTGGGTCGGGCATAATGCCGGGCTTTTGCCGCCCCCCGAGGACGCCTTGTTCAAAAACGCCCGATTCTATCGCCTCGACGGTCCCCTGGACCTCAATGTCGCCACCCTGGAGGGCCTGCTGGCCCAGCGGCGCTTCCGCCCCTGCGGGCCCCTGGAGACCGCCACCATCGGCTGGTGGCCACCCACCGGGGAGGAGGGCGCGGCCCTGGTCCACGGGGTGAGTGGCTGCCTGCTCATGGGCGTGCGCCGCCAGGAGCGGCTGCTCCCCGGCAGCGTAGTCGCGGAGGCCCTGGACGAGCGGGTCGCCGAGATCGAAGGGGCCGAGGTGCGCAGCGTCGGGCGCGCCGAGAAGCGGCGGCTGCGTGAGGACATCCTCACCGAGATGATGCCGCGGGCCTTCCTGCGCTCGCGCCGGGTCCAGGCCTATCTGGACACCGTCGCCGGCTGGCTGGTGGTGGACGCCGCCAGCGACAAGTCCGCCGAGGAGGTCGTCTCCCTGCTGCGGGAAATGCTCGGCAGCCTGCCCGCCCAGCCGCCGCGGCCGAACCGGCCGGTGGCCCAACTCTTCACCCTCTGGGTGGAGGGGACCGACCTACCCCAGGGGTTCGAACTGGGTCAGGACTGCGAACTGCGCGACCCCGAGGACGCCCAGTCGGTGGTCCGCTGCCGCGGCCAGGACCTCACCGGCGAGGAGATCCAGACCCATCTGCGCGCCGGCAAGCAGGTGGTGAAGCTGGCCCTGGAATGGGACGAGCACCTCTCCCTGCTGCTCCAGGACGACCTGTCCATCAAGCGCCTGCGCCTGGCGGAGGCCCTGGTGGAGGACGCCCTGGCCGGCGACCTGGAGGACCCGGCGGCCCGCCTGGAGGCGGAATTCGCCCTCACCGCCCTGGAGATGCGCGGGCTGCTGGCGCGCTTGCAGGAGGTCTTCGACCTGACCGGGGATACCCCGGCCGCCCCGTCGGCTCCCGTTACCCCAGCGACCGCCGTGACCGCCGCCGACGCGCCGTTTTAGACCAACGCGGGCCGCCGCTCGCAACGCCCAACCAAACCACAGGACCCTGATGGCAAAGACGCAGCGAGATCCACGTCTCGACCTCGTTGGAGGTGTGTGAGTCGCGCGACCGCAAGGGGCTCTACGCCAAGGCGCGCAAGGGGATAATCCCGGAGTTCACCGGCATCAGCGACCCCTATTCCACGGCTTAGGATTAGACCCCGTAGTAGCCGCGGTACCAGTCAACGAAGCGGGAAACACCCACGGAGACCGGCGTGGAGGGCAGATAGCCCGTATCCCGCACCAAGTCCTCCACATCGGCGTAGGTGTCGGGGACATCGCCCGCCTGTAGGGGCAGCAGGTTCTTGATGGCGGTCTTGCCCAGGCACTGTTCGAGCACCTCGATGTACTCCATCAACTCCACCGGATTGTTATTACCGATGTTGTAGAGGCGATAGGGCGCGGTGCTGGTCGCCGAATCAGGGGTATCCCCGGACCAGTCGGGATTGGGCTCGGGCAGCCGGTCAAGCACCCGGATCACCCCCTCGACGATGTCGTCGATATAGGTGAAGTCGCGACGGTGCTTGCCGTAGTTGAATACGTCGATGGGCTCCCCGGCGAGGATGGCCCGGGTAAACTTGAACAGGGCCATGTCCGGACGGCCCCAAGGCCCGTAAACGGTGAAGAAGCGCAACCCGGTGGTCGGAATGCGATAGAGATGGCTATAGGTGTGCGCCATCAGCTCGTTGGCCTTCTTGGTGGCCGCGTACAGGCTTAGCGGGTGATCCACATTCTGGTGGACCGAGAAGGGCATGTCGGTATTGGCCCCGTAGACCGAGCTGCTGGAGGCATACACCAAGTGCTCGACGCCGTAGTGGCGGCACCCCTCCAGGATATTGGCGAAACCCACCAGGTTGGTATCGACATAGGCCATCGGGTTCTCGATGGAATAGCGCACACCGGCCTGGGCAGCGAGATTGACCACGCGCTGGGGCCGGTACTTTGCGAACACACCGGCCACGACCGCACGGTCTTCCATATCGACCCGCAAGTCGGTGAAACCCGGGTGCGGCGTGCATCGCGCCAGGCGCGCCTTCTTCAGCTCGACATCATAGTAGTCGTTGAGGTTGTCGATACCGACCACCTCGTCGCCGCGCTCCAGCAGGCGCAACGACAAGGTCGAACCGATGAATCCCGCACTACCCGTAACAAGAACTTTCATAACCTTTCCAGGAATGACGATCCAGGCCGACGCCACTGCATGACCTGATCGGGGGGGACGAAGCGAGTCCAGAGCCAGAATCGACTCGGACCTGGTACCTAGTCTGCCGGGCCGCCCCGGCCGGTGCTGCCTTACAGGCGCCCGTCAACCGCTGCGCGGGGAAGGATCTGCTTAACGTCGTAAAGCACCGCGCCGGACTTGCCCAGGGCCCGCAGTTGCTCCGCGCCCATGGCCAGGAACTCACGGTGGGCCACCGCAATAATGACGGCATCGTAGGTACCGGGGACAGGCCGGTCGATAAGATCGATGCCATACTCGGCGCGGGCCTCCTCGTGGCTCGCCCAGGGGTCGTAGACGTCGCAGGCGATGCCGTAGTCGGACAGTTCCGCGACTATGTCGACCACGCGCGTATTACGCAGGTCCGGGCAGTTCTCCTTGAAGGTCAGACCCAGCACAAGGGCCCGGCTGCCCTCGGCCACGCCGCCGCGCTGCATCATCAGCTTGATCACCTGGCTGACGACATAGGCACCCATGCTGTCGTTTAGACGCCGGCCGGCCAGGATGATCTCCGGGTGGTAACCGATGGCCTGCGCCTTGTGGGTCAGGTAGTAGGGGTCTACGCCGATGCAATGGCCGCCGACCAGGCCGGGGCGGAAGGGCAGGAAGTTCCATTTGCTACCGGCCGCCTCGAGCACCTCCTGAGTGTCGATGCCCAGGCGGTTGAAGATGAGCGCCAGTTCGTTGATCAGGGCGATATTGACATCGCGCTGGGTGTTCTCGATGACCTTGGCCGCCTCGGCTACGCGAATGCTGCTGGCCTTGTGGGTCCCGGCGGTGATGATGCTGCGATACAGGGCATCGACAAAGTCCGCGACCTCTGGGGTCGACCCCGAGGTCACCTTCTTGATAGTCGGCAGGCGGTGCTCCTTGTCCCCCGGATTGATGCGCTCGGGGCTGTAACCGGCGAAAAAGTCCTGGTTGAACTTCAACCCCGAGACCTGCTCGATGATCGGCAGGCAGACCTCCTCGGTGGCGCCGGGGTAGACCGTAGATTCGTAGATCACGATACTCCCGGGGCGCATGACCCCACCCAGGGTGCGGCTCGCCGACTCCAGGGGCCGCAGATCCGGGGCCTTGTGCTCGTCGATGGGGGTGGGCACCGTCACGATGAACACGTTACAGTCCGCCAGGGCCTCGACCCGGTCGGTGCAGGTCAGGCCGCCCACCGAACGCAGTTCCTCCGGGTCGACCTCCAGCGAACTGTCCCGCCCCGCACGCAACTCCTCGACGCGAGCGCGATTGATGTCGTACCCGACGGTCGGGTATTTCTTGCCGAACTCGACGGCAAGCGGGAGCCCGACATAGCCGAGCCCCACGATACCGAGTTTGACTTGTTTCAGTTCGAAGTTGGGTGCCATGACCAAGACCGGGGGCTGTATTGAGGTGCGCCCGGTCGCCAGACCGGGCGGAATCGCAGGGACGGGAATGGTAACAGGCATCCAGCCGCGAAGCGACCCGGGATGCCCCAAGGCTCGGACCCTCGGGGCACCGCTCGAACCGCACGAGTCGGCGCCCCCGCGGCTGGCGGGACGGACCGTCCCTGGCCTCGGACCGATGGTACGAGCCTTGCCGCCGGCCTCCGGACCGATGTGGTAGCATTTGACCAGTTCGCAGGGTGGCGCACCTGGCCACCCCGCACCCGATTCGCTCCACCGGACGGGCTGTGCACAGCGGGGCTGCCGATGGCCAGGACGAAGATGCCGAGGCCCCCTGGCATCGCCCCTGAGCGCGGTTTCGCGCCAGCGCGGGACCGCCACCCTACGGCTCGGGCGTCCGGATCTCGGGAGCCTCTTCACACCCTACGGCACGACAACCCCATGATTCGTCTGTTCGGATATTACGTTTCACGGTCGTATGTTCTACTCGGGGCCGTAGAGGCCAGCGTCTTCTTTGCCGCCTTCCAACTCGGCATACTGGTGCGCTTCGGTTGGGCCTTACCGCCGCAATTGACCGTCTGGGGTCTGTTCGGCACCGGCGCGGTTTTCTCCCTGGTGATGTTGACCGCCATGGTTTCCATGGGACTCTACCAACGCGGGGCCCACGAGCTAGAGGCCGGCTTCGTTGTTCGCCTGGCCCTGGCATTCCTGGCCGGTATCGCCCTGCTGACAGTGATCTTCTACGCCGTGCCGACGGTGTTCATGGGCCGCGGCGTTCTGGGGCTCAGCCTGATCTTCTCATTCATCGGCATCACCCTGGTCCGCGAGGTCTTCACCCGGTTGGCCGCGGCCGAATCGCGGAAGCGCCGCGTGTTGGTGCTGGGTGCCGGGGTCAATGCCCGTGCAATAGAAGAACTGGTCGAGCGCGACCCCAGCGTCGGTTTTGTCGTCGTCGGGTACGTCCCCTTGCCCAACGCCCATGACCTGGTGGCCCCGGCCCACGTGATTGCCCAGGACCGCCCCCTGTTGGACATTGCAATAACCCACGAGGCGGACGAGATCGTCGTCGCCGCGGACGACCGGCGCAGGAAGCTACCGGTGGCTGACTTGGTAGACTGCAAGATGAGCGGATTCGAGGTGCTGGACCTGTTGACGTTCTTCGAAAAGGAGTTGGCCTTGGTCAAAATCGATCTGCTGCATCCCAGTTGGATCTTTCTTTCGACCAATGGCTTCCGCATGGGCGTCAGCGGGATCTATGGCAAGCGGCTGTTCGACGGCGTCGTCGCCACGGCGATGCTGGTGGTGGCCTCGCCCCTGATGCTCCTGGTGGCGGCGGCTAGCCTGATCGAGTCCGGCGGGCGCGACCCGATCTTTTACCATCAGGTGCGCATCGGCCGCGACGGCAAGCCCTTCCGCCTGCACAAATTCCGCAGCATGCGCACGGACGCAGAGGCGGACGGAGTGGCGCGCTGGGCCAGCCCGAACGACTCGCGGATCACCCGGCTCGGCACCTTCCTGCGCAAGATGCGGCTCGACGAACTGCCGCAGATTTTCAATGTCCTCAAGGGGCAAATGAGCCTGGTCGGTCCCCGTCCCGAGCGCCCGGAGTTCGTCGAGAAGCTCACCGCCAGCATCCCCTATTACTCCGAACGCCATCGTGTCAAGCCGGGGGTTACCGGTTGGGCCCAGTTGCTGTCCCCCTATGGCTCTGACGAGGAGGGCGCCAAGCGTAAGCTTGAGTACGACATCTATTACGTCAAGCACGCAGGTATCGTGCTCGATCTGGTGATCCTGTTGCAGACCGTCGAAGTCGTGCTGTTTGGGAAGGGGGCCCGCTAGGGTACCATCACCTTGCGTTTCCTAGACACCTTCGGCGCCATCGGTTACGCCCTCTCCGCGCTGCTCTACGGCGGTCTGGGCCTGCTGCTGTTGACCAGTTGGCGGGGACGCATGCAAGGCATCCTGCTTTTCACTGCGGTCCTGGTCAGTGCCGCCTGGGCCGCGCTGTTGGCGGCGCAGGCCGCCTGGCAGGCCACCGACATGGCCTGGATTTGGGCCCTGGAAGTCCTGCGCAACCTGACCTGGCTGGTATTCCTCGGCCGCCTGCTCGATCTACAACTGGAGGGCAGCCCTGCGCAACAGGCGACCCTGCGGCGGTGGCTCGGCGCCCTTCTCCTGGTGGGGACCGTTTTTGTCTTTCCGGTGGAGGATCTGGCCGGCCGCTGGTGGTTCCTGGGCACCGCGGACCTCACCACTGCCCGCCTGGCGGTGCAGGTCTCGCTGGCCGTAGCGGGGCTGGCGCTTATCGAGCAGATCTTCCGAAACACACCCTGGCAGCACCGCTGGGGGGTCAAGTTCCTGTGTCTGAGCATTGGCAGCCTGTTCGCCTTCGACTTCTTTCTCTACGCCGACGCCCTGCTGTTCAAGCGTCTGGATGCGGAGATCTGGCTCGCTCGCGGCGCGGCCAATACCCTCGCCGTTCCGCTCCTGGGTGTTGCGGTCGCCCGCAACCCACAGTGGTCGTTCGATTTCTTCGTGTCGCGCACGTTTGTCTTCCATTCCACGGCATTTCTTGCCGCCGGCATCTATCTGCTACTGATGTCGCTGGTCGGCTATTACATCCGTTACTACGGCGGCGCCTGGAGTTCAGTCATCCAGACCGTGTTCTTTTTCGGGGCTGGCCTGGTGCTGATCGTTCTGCTGTTCTCCGGTGTGTTCCGCTCGCGCATCCGCGTCTTCATCAGCAAGCACTTCTTCAGCTATCGCTACGACTACCGGGAGGAATGGCTGCATTTGATCGGCGTGCTGTCTGGCAAGGTGCTCGAAGCAAGCCTGCCCGAACGCATCGTGTTCGCCCTGGGCGAACTGGTGGACAGCCCGGGCGGGGCCATCTGGCTGTGTACCGAGCAAGGCACCTGCGAGTTTCAGTGCTGCTGGAATTTCGGCGAACACCTGATTAACAAGGACCCAGTGCCGCCCGGCCTGCATGGCTTCCTGTCCCGCCAAGGCTGGGTCATTGACCTGGAGCAGTACGCCCGCGACCCCGAAAGCTACGAGGGACTGGATCTACCGCCTTGGATGCTGGAATGCAGGGCCCTGCGCCTCGTGGTACCGCTAATCCACGCCGACGCCCTGCTGGGCGTGGTCCTACTCGCACGGCCCAGGTCACCGCAGACCATCGACTGGGAGATCACCGATATGCTCAAGATCGCCGCCCGCCAGGCGGCGAGCTATCTCGCCCTGGAGCAGGCGGCCAAGGCCCTGGCCGAGGCCGAGCAATTCGCCGGTTTCAATCGGCTATCCGCCTTCATCATCCACGACCTCAAGAATCTGATCGCCCAGCTGTCCCTGATCGCACGCAACGGCGAGCGTCACCGTAACAACCCGGCCTTCGTCGACGACGCCTTGGTGACGGTGCGCAACTCGGTGGACAAGATGAACCGCCTGCTGGCGCAATTGCGCGGGGCCATGCCTGGCGGTCGCCAGGACCCAGTGGAACTGCGCGCCCTTTTGGTCGAGGCCGTGGCCGAGCGACAAGGGCAGGAGCCCAAACCGCGTTTCACCGACCCGGAAGGTCCGCCCTGTACCCTGACCGTCGACCGTGACCGCCTCGGAGCCGTCATCGGCCACATAGTCCAGAACGCCCAAGACGCCAGCCGCAAGGATGGCAGCGTAGCGGTCGGGCTGGTCTGTAACGGTGATCAGGCGACCATCGTGGTGGAGGATAATGGCGCGGGGATGGACGCGACCTTCGTCCGCGAACGCCTGTTCAAGCCCTTCGATACCACCAAGGGTCTGGCCGGTATGGGCATCGGCGCCTACGAGTGCCGCGAGTTCATACGCAGCCTGCGAGGTCAAGTCAGCGTCGACAGCGTCCCCGGCCAGGGCACCCGATTCACCGTCACCATCCCCCTAGGCAACCCGGCCAAGGCCCCGACAACCACCCATGTCTTGACAGAGGCGAGCTAAATCTGTGGTAGAGCAACGCAGAAAATTGTTGATCGTCGAGGACGATCCAGGTTTGCAGAGTCAACTGCGATGGAGTTTCGACGGCTTCGAAATCGCCGTGGCCTCCGACCGCGAAGCGGCGCTGGCGGAGCTGCGCCGCTTTGCCCCGGCGGTGGTCACCCTTGACCTGGGCCTCCCCCCGGACCCCGGCGGTACCAGCGAGGGGTTTCAGGCGTTGCGCGACATCCTGGCCGCGGCCCCGGGGACCAAGGTCATAGTCCTGACCGGACATGACGACCTCAGCAACGCCGTGCGTGCCATTGGCTTCGGCGCCTACGACTTCTACGAGAAGCCGGTCGACCCGGAGATCCTCAATCTCGTGGTCGAGCGGGCCGCACGCCTGAGCCAACTTGAGGATGAGAACCGCAAGCTAGCCTCTACCAGGTCCCTGTCGCCCTTCGCCGATCTGATCGCCGCCAGCCCGGAGATGCTCAAGGTCTGTCGGACCGTAGAGAAGCTCGCGCCCACGGACGTCACCACTTTGATCCTGGGCGAGAGCGGGACCGGCAAAGAGGTGCTGGTGCGCAGCCTGCACAGGCTAAGCAATCGGGCGAAGAAGCGCCTGGTAGCCATCAATTGCGCCGCCATCCCCGAGAACCTCCTCGAAAGCGAGCTGTTCGGTTACGAGAAGGGTGCCTTCACCGGTGCCGTGCGTACCACCCTAGGCAAGTTCGAGACGGCCGACGGTGGCATCCTGTTCCTCGATGAGATCGGCGACTTGCCCTCGGCGCTACAGGCCAAACTCCTGCGCTTCCTGCAGGAGCGGGTGGTCGAGCGCGTCGGGGGACGGGTGGAGATACCCGTAGATGTGCGGGTCATCTGCGCCACGCACCAGGACCTGCGCTCCCTGATCCAGGCGGGGCGTTTCCGCGAGGACCTCTTCTACCGGATCAACGAGGCCACCATCATGGTCCCACCGCTGCGCGAACGTACCGGCGACGCAGTGGTGCTGGCACGCGCCTTCCTGCGCCGTTTCGTCGCACAACACCGTCGCCCGATCAAAGACTTCAGCCACGCCGCGCTGCTGCGCATCGAGCAATACCCCTGGCCCGGCAACGTCCGGGAGATGGAGAACCGTATCAAGCGCGCGGTGATCATGGCCGAACGCGACGAAGTGACCGCCGAAGACCTGGAACTCAACGAGCCGGCCCTGATCGAGGACCCGTTCAACCTCCGCGAGGTGCGCGAGATCGCCGAAAGGCGCGCCATCGAGCGGGCCCTTACTTATACGGACAACAACGTATCCCGTAGCGCCGAGTTGCTTGGGGTCACCCGACCGACCCTATACAATCTCATCCGCAAACACACAATCACCCTGTCATCCTGACCCAGGTACATCCCATGTCACTGACGACGCGTCATTCCCCGATCCGCACCGCCCTCGCCCTGTGCCTCGGCCTGTCCGTACTGACCCTACCGGTCGCCAGCGCCGACCCGGCCGTCGACAAGGCCCGTGCCTTCTACGAGCTGGGCGACCTGAGATCCGCAGCTATCGAGCTCAAGACCACCCTTCAGAGCGACCCGGGGAATGCGGAGGCGCGTATCCTGTTGGGCGAGATGTACCTGAGGCTTGGCAATGGCGCGGCGGCGGAGAAAGAGCTGCGGCGTGCCCAGGAGCTCGGCCTGGCGCCGAACCGGTGGCGCATCATGCTAGCTAAGGCAATGATATTGCAGGGTAATTACTCGGACGCCTTGGTGCGCCTGGAGGACGGCACGGATCTGCCGCCGGCGGAACAGGCCGGCGTGCTGGCCCAACGCGGCCAGGCCCTGGTGGGCATGGGGCGTACCGATCAGGCACGCGAGGCCTTCGATGCCGCCCTGAAGCTCGACCCCAAGGAGCCGGCCGCCATGCTCGGCCTGATCCGCCTGGCCCTGGTTGCGGGCGACGAGGCCACCGCCACCCGGCTCACCGACGATCTCATCGCCCACAGCCCCAAAGACGTGGACGCCCTGCTGGTGCGCGCCGAGCTGCAGCGCAAGGCCGGTAACACCGAGGAGGCGGCCAAGGGATTCGCCCGCGTCATAGAGGTCGAGCCCAGCAACGTCCGCGGCTACCTTGGCCACGCTACCACCCTGATCGGGCTGCAGCGCTTCGACGAGGCCACCAAGGATCTGGACAAGGTGGACAGCATCCAGCCCAACGTACCCATGGCCGTTTACCTGCGCGGGGTCATGCTGTTCCAGAACAAGCAGTGGGATGAGGCCGCCGACCAACTCCAGAAGGTCCTCACAGCGGTGCCCTCGCACATCCAGAGCAAGCTGCTCATGGGCATCATCCATTACTCAAAGAACAACTTCGAGATAGCCGATGAATATCTCACCACGGTAGTCACGGCCATGCCCGACAACCTCCAGGCACGCAAGGTCCTGGGGGCGACCCGCATCAAGATGCGCGAGCCCGGCAAGGCCATCGAGGCCCTGGAACCGGCGGTCGGCACCCAGGACCCGCAACTGCTCGCCCTGCTCGGCAGCGCCTATATGCTCCGGGGCGATAAAGAGCTGGGTCAGGAGTGGCTGGCCAAGGCGGTAGAGCTGTCCCCGGACGTCGCCGCCCTGCGCACCCAGTTGGCGCTCAGCCTGCTGGCCGGCGGCCAGACGGATAAGGCCGTCGAGGAGTTGCAGTCCGCCGTCGATCTGGGCCAGGAAATCATCCAGGCCGACGTCCTGTTGGTCCTGGCCCATCTCAAGAACAACCGCTTCGACGAGGCGCTGAAGGCCAGCATGAACCTGGAACAGCGCAAACCGGACAACCCCATCCCGTTTAACCTCACCGGTCTGGCCCTGATGTCCAAGGGCGACCTCCCCGCCGCCGCCGAGCACTTCAACAAGGCACTGCAGGTGGACCCGGAATTCATCACCGCCGAGCTCAACCTGGCACGCATCGACGTCGCCGGCAAAAATCTGGACGCCGCCGCCGCGCGTTACAAGCGAGTCCTCGACAAGGCCCCCAAACACCTGGGGGCTATGCTCGGGCTTTCGGCCCTGGCAGAGCGCCGTGGCGACAAGGCGGAGCTGGTTCGCTGGCTGGAGGCCGCCCAGGAGGCCAACCCGACCGCGACCCAGCCTGGATTACTGTTGACCCGGTATTACATCGCCCAAGGCGAATACTCCAAGGCATTGGCCGTCGCGGGCAACCTGTCCTCGCGCTTCCCGGACGACGCTTCCATACAGCAGATGCTGGCGCGGGCCCAGACCCTGGGCGGCGAGGTGTCCAGCGCCATTCGCACCTTCGACCAATTGGCCACGGAAAACCCCAAGGACCCGCAACTGCACTACCTCACCGGGGGGGCCAAGTGGAAGGCTGGCAACCATATGGCCGCCGCGGACTCCTTCCGCAAGGCCATAGACCTGAAACCCGATTTCGTTGACGCTCGCGTGGCCCTGGCATCGGTGCTGCTCGAAGCGCGCGAGTACGACGCTGCCCTGGATGTTGCCGCGAGACTGCAGAAGGACCACGCCAAGTCGCCCTTGGGCTTCCGCATCGGAGGGACCATCCTGACCCAGGCTGGGCGACATGCGGAATCAGTCAAGGCCCTGGAGAAGGCGGTCGCGTTGGCCGAGGCGAGTGACATCACCCGCCAACTCGCCGACGCTTACACCAAGGCCCACCGTCCCAAGGATGCGATCAAGCTCTTGGAGGATTGGGTCAAGGCCCACGGCGACGACCGCGCCGCCATGGGCATGCTGGCCATCAGCTACCAGTCCGCCGGGCAGGACAAGGACGCCATCAAGCTCTACGAGGCCCTATACAACGGGGACAAGACCAACTACGTCCTGCTCAACAACATGGCCTGGCTATACCACAAGATCGGCGATCCGCGGGCCGAGCAGATTGCGCATCAGGCCTACGAGGCCGATCCCAATCGCCCGGAAATCGCCGACACCTATGGCTGGATCCTGTTCACTGCCGGCAACAAGGATAAGGGCCTTTCGATCCTCCAGCAGGCCTATCTGGCCTATCCGACCCAGACCGAGATCGGCTACCACGTAGCCGTTGCCCTGAGCAGCACGGGGCGTAACGACGAGGCAGTGAAGATCCTGCGCAAGCTCCTGCGCGACAACCCGGACTTCCCCCAGGCCAAGGAGTCCAAGGCCCTGCTCGGCCGCCTCGGCGGCTAGTCCCCCTGTGGGTCCGGGCCCTGCGGTCCGGACCCGACTTGGCTCAACGCCAGTCGGGCGGCCCCGTAGGCCGCCTCCGGCTGCGGCGCCACGCTTACCGGGACACCCAGCAGCCGCTCCCGGATGCGGCCCCAGACCGGATTCGCCGCCCCTCCCCCGCTGGTCAGGACCCTCCTCACTGGCGGCGCCCCAAGCTCCGCCAGTAATGCATAGCCGCTCGCCTCGATGCGGGCCATACCCTCGAGCATCCCATGCAGAAAGGCCCGGTCATCCGCTGGCCTGGGGCCTAGGCGTGGCTGTAGCCCTGGATCTGAAATCGGGAAGCGCTCCCCAGGACCCGGCAGCGGGTAGTAGTCCAGCCCGCTGGGGCGGTCCGGGTCTATCCCGTCGCTCAGGTCGCGCAGTTGGCCGTCGTCGAAGTGGCGCCGCAACAGGGCCCCGCCGCTGTTGGAGGCCCCGCCGATGAGCCACAGGTCCCCCAGGCGATGGCTGTACACGCCGAAGCGCGCCGCCCTCACCGGTCGCTCCCCCACCAGCTTCAGGACCATAGTGCTACCCAGGCAGGTCACCCCGTCCCCCGGGGCCAGGGGCCCGGCGGCAATGACCGCCGCGGTGGAATCTGTGGTCCCGGCTACCGCCAGGGTCCCCGGCGGCAGACCCGTCTGTACCAGGACATCCGCCGCGACTGGACCGACCGGCGCCCCCGGGGCCAGGACCTCCGGCAAGGCAATACCCATCAGATCCAGCCCGGCCATCCAGCCGGGCCAAGTCTGGGTGGCCGGGTCATAGCCAAGCTTCAGGGCATTGTTCCAGTCGCTGATCCCCCAGTGGCCGGTGAGACGGCCGAGGACCCAGTCGGCCTGGTGCAGGGCCAGGCGCGGCCCAGTGCCGGGACAGATCCGCCCCAAATGCAGCAACTTGGCCAGGCTGGAGCCGGCCCCACGGGCCGGGCTGTCCGCCGGGGCCAGGGCGGCGATCTCACTGGCCTCGGCGCTGGCACAAGTGTCGTCATACATCAGGGCCGGGCCCAGGGGCGAACCGTCCGGACCGGCCACCAGCAGGGTGGCGGAGGTGGCGTCCACACAGACCCGAGGCGGGACCGAGCCGCGGACCGCCGGGGCTATGGCGCCCAGGGCCTCGATCACGGCACACCACCAGAGCCCCGGGTCCTGGGTGCTCCCACCCAGGCCGTCGCGCCGTGGCGGGTCCAGGTCCACCCGGGCCTGCGCCAGGACCTCCCCCGCCGGGGACAGGGCCAGGGCGCGGCAGCCGGAGGTCCCCAGATCGACCCCGATGCCGCAGCCCCCGGCGCCCGGGGTCAAGGCAGTTGGACCGGCGGTGGCGGCTCCCAGCCGGGGGCCCGGTGCTCGGCCACGACCCTGGTGTATATGCCGCCGCGCACGTTGAAGTCGGCGGTCAGGCGCATGAAGCGGGGGGCAGCCACCTCGACCAGATCGGTCAGGATGCGGTTAGTCACCGCCTCGTGAAAGGCGCCCTCGTCCCGGAAGGACCAGACGTACATCTTCAACGCCTTGAGTTCGACGCACAGGGCCGCGGGGACGTACTCCAGAGTCAGTTCGGCGAAGTCCGGCTGGCCGGTCTTCGGGCACAGGCAGGTGAACTCCGGGACCCGGATACGGATGGTGTAGTCCCGCCCCGGCTGGGGGTTGGGGAAGGTCTCCAGGTCGCGACTGGGGGCACTGGGCATGGCGGTCGGCTCGCAGGCAAAGGTGGGACCGCCGGCTGGGGCCCTGGCCGGCGGCGGTGCGCCAGTGTAGCAGCCGCCCCCGACGCCCGGCGAGACGCCTCAGACCCGAGTGCCTACGGAGAACCTCGGCGCCCCTGGCCAGGCATCAAGCCTGGAACAGCGAGGCGTAGTTGGCGGCAGTCACCTCGGCAAGGGACTCCACCGTCATGCCCCGTAGCCCGGCCAGGCACTCGGCCACATGGGCCACGTAGCGCGGCTGATTGGATCGGCCGCGATGGGGGATGGGGGCCAGATAGGGGGCGTCGGTCTCGATCAGGAGCCGATCCAATGGTACCCGGGCGGCGACCTGACGCAGGTCTTCGGCGGTCTTGAAGGTGAGGATGCCGGAAAAGGAGATGTGGAAGCCCAGATCCAGGGCCGTCCGGGCGGTCTCCCAGTCCTCGGTGAAGCAGTGCATGACCCCACCGGCGTCCCGCGCCCCGGCCTCCTGGAGGATGCGGATGGTGTCCGCGGCGGCGGCCCGAGTATGGACAATCAGGGGCTTGCCGCAGGCCCGGGCAGCGGCGATGTGGTTGCGGAAGCGCTCCTGCTGCCAGGTGAGGTCGCCAACGCTGCGAAAATAGTCCAGGCCGGTCTCACCTATGGCGACGTTGCGCGGGTCGGCGGCCAGGGCGACCAGTTCGTCCGGTTCCGGATCGCGGCCCTCGTCCTCGTTGGGGTGGACCCCGACGGAGACATCCACCTGGGAAAAGGGGTCCACCAGGGCCCGCATGGCCGGGTAGTGCTCCAGGTCGATGGAGACGCAGAGCATGCGCGTCACCCCGGCCGCGGCGGTCTCGGTCATCAGCCGGGCAAAATCCCCGTCGTAGGGCTTGAGATCGACCCGATCAAGGTGGCAGTGGGAGTCTACGAACATCGGAAAAGGTCTCGCGGCACGGAAGTGGCAGAGGGCTCCCCTGCTCTGGATCTGGGCTGGGATGCTGTTGGGAACGGGGGCTACGG
The DNA here is from genome assembly GCA_020718945.1 of Lamprocystis purpurea. GTDB lineage: Bacteria > Pseudomonadota > Gammaproteobacteria > Chromatiales > Chromatiaceae > DYRB01. Next base: position 18,108 of record DYRB01000002.1, read on the forward strand.
TGGTCCTGACGCTGGCCGCGGTGGTTTGGGTGCAGATCGTGGGGCGGTAGGAAAAAGAACAGCCTCCCGGCGTTATTCCCGCTTACATCAACCATCGAACTACATCAGCGGTAATGGCCGTCGAAAGCCGCCTGCAACCAGGTGGCATCCTTGTCGGCGTGACAGGCACCGTTGGCGCAACTGCTGGGGGCACCGTACTTCGCAGCGTCGCTCGGTGGGACAATACCTGGGTAATGGGTGTGCAGGTGCAGCCCGCCGCCATTCTTGCCGGTCAGCGGCATATGGCAATCGACGCAGGTGACCTTAGCATCGTCGCCGCAGACAACGTGGCCGGCGTTGCGCTCCGACCGGTGGAAATAGGCCCCCCGCTCGTGGCAGTAGTCACAGCGAAAGCGCTGCTTGTCGAGCCCGCCGTGGACGTTGTGGCAAACGGCGCAGGTGATGCCGTGCCGGACCTGATCCAAGGTGAAGTCGCGGCGCGGGTTCGCCGCCGCCTCGGCGGCGTGACAGCGCAGACAGGCGGGGGCAATCTCGCCATAGCGCCCGTCGTAGCCCTCGGTGAGTGACTTGAGGCTGTGGGAATGCCCACCCTGCTTCCACGGCCAATACTCTTGGTGGCGCTTGTGCTCGCGCCCGTTGCCCCACCATTCGGCGGAGTTCTGCCCCAGGGTGGGGGGGCTCTCGCGGAAGTGATCCTCCAAGCGCTCGCCGATCCTGTACCCCACTGGGAAGAAGTACTTGCCGTCGGTGGACAACCCGCGAGTGTGGCACTGGCCGCAAACCTGGGCATCCAGGGTCGAGGCTATGGCACCGAAGCCAAGCGTGTTACGGTGCCAGCTCCCCGGTCCGTGGCAAGACTCACAGCCAATGCCGGGCTCCACGAAGTGCCCAGTCTTCACATCGAGACCCACTGTGTGGCAGCCATGGCAGCGCTGCAAGGGGATCGGGACATCCCATCCGTCCCATCCCTTAACGTTCCATTTGCCCTTATCGACCTGCCAGGAACCGGGCAACAAGGTCTCCGTCTTTCCGTCGTGCCCCATGAATTGCTGCTCGAAGCGACTGCCGATGGCCCAGACCGCTTGCTTGGGATCGAAGGGCATCTCCTTGGCAGCGAAGTCGGCAACCACGACGCCTGGCTCATCGACCCGGCGCATCATCTTCGGATGCAGGCTGTCCTGCCAGCCGCCATGGGCACGCCAATGGCAGGCCCCGCAGGCATCGGAGCCGATGTAGGTCGCGTCCTCCGGAATGGGGGCCTGGCCGACCAGGACGAGGGCGGTCAGGAGGCCGCCGAAGGCCACAACCACCAGGGTCCAGAACAGAAGCCCGCGAAGGATGCGTTTCCATGGGCGCATACGGGTGTCCTCAGTGCTGATCCAGGTCAGCCGCGGACCGCCAATCGGCGTCCTTAAGCTGAACGTGCGTATCTTGATCGAACGGTTGGTAGGGGACGATCTCTCCGCCGGCGACGGCCACCAGGGCGAGGCCCGAACGACCGTCTCGGACGTGGGTAAAGAGGATGCGCGCGCCGTCCGGGGACCAGACGGGCCAAGTCTTATCGCCCGCGCCATCGGTGACCTGACGGGGGTCGCTGCCGTCGGCCCCGACGGCCCAGATCTCGTAGCGACCGGTACGGTTGGAGGAGAAGGCGAGCCGTGCGCCGTCCGGGGACCACCTGGGATGGATGTCGCCGGCGTTGCCGAGCAAGAGTTGCCCCGCCCTGCCCCGAGCTAGGTCCAGGGTCCAAATCTGCTGGACCACGCTGACGCCGCCGCGGTAGGGCATGACGGTAAGCCAGGACGTATAGGCCAGCCGTCCGCCGTCCGGCGACATATCGGGGAAGTCCTGGATGCCGGTCTGCTCGACGACGGGCTCAATGCTCTCCAGTGCCTCGTCCGCCAGCTTGAGGGTGGACTGCTCCGCGTCGGCTTTAAAGGTGAAGTGCGCAAAGACCAGCCCGCCGGTGCGCGGGTGCCAGGCGGGGCGCACGGCATACCCCTGGTCCATCGCGAGCGACCGACAGGGCCGGTCTCCCTCCACCGGACAGACGTGGACCCCGCCGCCGGTGACCTCGAAGGCGACCTGCCGTCCGTCCGGCGAGAGGCGCGGAGCGCCCTGGTCACCGGTTATGCCGGGTGCTGGGATCGGTTGGGGCTGCGTGCTGGGATCGGCCTGGCGGTAAAGCCGCCAGGTGCCGCCCAGCAGAGCCGAGAAAACGACATCGGCCTGTGCAATGGTCGTAGCGGCCAAGAGCAGCGCAGACATCCAGGCCGACGCCCTGTGGGAGCCCCGCCCCCACGGCAGGGCTCGACCGTCCGGGTTGGTGCGATGAGTCATGACCGTCAGGGCTCCAACAGGACCTTGCGGCTGGCCACGCCGACCTGGCCCTTGAAGC
>DYRB01000260.1 GCA_020718945.1 Lamprocystis purpurea
GCATCTGCATCCGCGCCGGGTCCACCTCCGTGATGCCGAGACAGAAGCAGACCGCGGAGTTGGCCGCGGAGCCCCGCCCCTGGCAGAGGATGCCCCGGGACCGGGCGAAGGCGACGATGTCGTGGACGGTGAGGAAGTAGGGCTCGTAGCGCAGCTCGGCGATCAGGGCCAGCTCGTGCTCGATCAGGTCCAGGACCCGCTGGGGGGTGCCCCCGGGCCAGCGGCGGGCGGCGCCCTCGCAGGTCAGCCGACGCAGGTGGGCGGCGGGGTCGGTCCCGGCGGGGACCAGCTCGTCGGGGTATTCGTAGCGCAGCTCGTCTAAGGAGAAGCGGCAGGCGGCGGCGACGGCCAGGGTCTCCGCCAGCAGGTCCGGCGGGTAGAAGCGGGCCAGGTCGGCGCGGTCGTGGAGATGGGCCTCCCGGTTCTGGGCCAGGGCCTCCCCGGCCTCCGCCACTGTGGTCCCCAGGCGCACGGCGGTGAGGGTGTCGAGCAGGGGTTGGCGCTCCGGGGCGTGCATGAGCACCCCGCCCGCCGCCACCAGGGGCAGGCGGCAGGCCTCGGCCAGGCGGCGCAGGGCTGCCAGACGGGGCAGGTCCCCGCCGGTGCGGTGCAGGCTGGCGCCGATCCAGGCCCGGCCCGGTAGCCGACCGGCCAGGTCCAGGCCGAAGCCCGGGGGCTCGGCCTGGTCCGCCAGCCAGAGGGCCAGGCAGCCTTCCAGCCCGGCGTCCAGGTCCGCGGTGCAGAGCCGGTACTGACCCTTGGGGGCCCGCCGCCGGGCCAGGGTGATGAGGTGGGCGAGATTGCCGTAGCCGGTGCGGTCCGCCGCCAGCAGGACCAGGCGCTGGCCCTCGGCCAGGCGCAGCTCGGTCCCGATGATCAGCGCCAGGCCGCACCCCTTGGCCGCCTCGTGGGCCCGCACCACCCCGGCCAGGGAGCAGACATCGGTGAGGGCCAGGGCTGCGTAGCCCAGCCCGGCGGCGCGGGCCACCAGTTCCTCCGGGTGCGAAGCGGCGGTCAGGAAGGAGAAGTTGGAGCGGCAGCGCAGGGCCGCACAGGGGGGCTTGGGGGGCACGGGGGCATCTTCGGGTAACTGTTTTTATGCACAGTATACCCGCTGCCCCGGATGGCCGTGCCGCGGTTGTCCGGCTAGCCCTGCCCCTCGGCGAGCTTGGGAGCGGAAGGCGAACCTGGAAAGGCGAGGGCCAGGTTGAGCAGGCGGGCACAAACCACGGCCGCACGACACAACGGTTGGAGCACCGGCCCCGGTCAGGCCCCCGGCTGGGGCTGGGTCGCGTTACGCCGTTCGGCCATGGCCCGGCGCTTGTCCACGAACTGCCGGGCGGCGGCGGTGGCGGTGAACAGTTCCAGGCGACCTTCCTCTGCCGCATCCACCGGGGTCATGGCCGCGTCGGTATAGGACCCCGCCGGCCCCGCCAGGACCTGGGCCAGGATGCGGCCATAGCGGCGATGCATGGCGTAGGCCCCGGCGTACTTGCGCACGAACTCCCAGGCGAGCTTGGGATAGAAGACCAGGGGCGATTCGATAGGCAACCCCGGGCGGCGCTCCCGGCGGCGCTTGATGCGGATCAGCCCGCCCTCCAGGGGGTGGAGCTTCTCGAAGACCATGGGGGCGTGGAAGGCGAACAGCTTGCCGAGCATGTGCCTGGGGTCATAGCCCCAGACCCGGCAGCGGCGCAGCACGGTGGCGACATGGGCGTCGCTGTAGTAGAGGTCCCAGGCCTCGCGGAATATGGCTTGCCACTCCTCCTTGGACATGAGCGGGTGGGCGGTGACCACGTGCTGGGTGTCGTAGTTGTTCATGTCCGGGTCCAGGGCCACCCCGGCCTCGACCAGGCGCTGGTGGTCCTTGGAGCCCGGCAGGGGCGTCAGGATGAAGAACTCCAGGATGTCTACCGGCAGTTCCCGTTGGATGATGGCCAGGTCCCGGCGGATGGTCTCCGGGGTGTCGCCCGGGAAGCCGAGGATGTAGCCGGCATAGGTCAGGACCCGGGCATCATGCCAGGCCTGGAACATGGCCCGGTAGTCGGTGATCTTGTTCTGGCCCTTCTGCGCCCCCTTGAGGGAGTCCGGGTTGATGTTCTCCAGCCCCAGGAAGGCCCGGGTCACCCCGGCCTGACCGGCCTTCTCAATGAAGTGCGGGATGCGGTGGGACTGGGTGTCCACCTGGATGACCAGTTGCAGCTTAATGCCGTCGGCTTGCAGGGCAATGATGCGGTCGAAGATCGACTCCCAGTTGGCATTGCGGGCGAAGTTGTCGTCGGTGATGAAGAAGTTGGTGATGCCCTGGGCATGGTTGGCCCGCACCAGGCGCTCCACGTCGTCGGCGGTGCGGTGGCGGGACTTGCGCCCCTGGACATTGATGATGGTGCAGAAGCTGCACAGATAGGGGCAGCCGCGCCCGGCGTCGAAGCTCGCCCGCCGGCCCATGGTCAGGCGCACCCGGTCCGCGGGCAGTATGGGGGTGGGGGTGCCGGTCATGTCCGGCAGGTCGCTCAGGTAGTTGTACAGGGGTTTGAGGCCATCGCCCAGCAGGTCCTGGAGCAGCAGTTCCAGGCGCCCCTCCAACTCCCCGGCGAACAGGCTGATGCCTGCGGCCATGGCCTCGCTCAGTTCCGCCGGTATGTCCTTGAGCATGGCCAGGCAGCCGCTGACGTGGAAGCCGCCGATGGCCACGTCCGCCCCCAGGGCCCGGAAGCGGCGGGCCAGATCCAGGGCGCGGGGGTACTGGTTGGACTGGACGCCGACCATGCCCACCAGGACCCGGCCACCGGCCTGGCCCAGTTCGCGCATCAGGGCGGCCGGGTCTATGTGGGAGTTGGTCTCATCCCGGGCATGGACGCGGATTTCCACCTCGGGCCCCAGGACGCGCCGCTCCGCGCAGTCCAGGGCTATGCCGTAGACCGTCGCCAGGCTGTTGGCCGGTAGCGAGGAGCGCCACCAGCGGATCACATAGCCGTCGTCATCGTAGTGGGAGGGCTTGATCCAGAGGATGTGGACGAGCTTGGGCCGGGTCTTGGCGGCGGTCATGGGGTTGCCCTGGTGGAGGAGGGCGGCCGGGCCGCCGGGGGTGTGCAGTGGGGAGACCGATCTTGACCGCACCGGCGGGGAAGTCAAGGTGTGACGGCTCGGCGCTCGGCCCTTGTGGATCGTTTCACCCAATGCTGAGCGTCCTTTGGGGCAGCTAGGCCGCCGTCCATGGCCCTGGGTCCCGGCATAGTGCCGGGACCACGGCTTTGCAGATGGCACTGAGCCGCGGACTGGGCCGGGGGAAATTGCTGCGCCGCACAATATTGGGGGCCTGGGTCTTGAGAATCAAGCACAAGGCGACAGCCTGTCGGTTTGACGGGGGTGGCTGAGGGGCTAGCCCCCGGGTCTCAAGGGCGCCCGTCGACCCCCTCGGCAGCAACCCCGGGGCCAGCCTCCGCTAGGCTCGGCTTGCCGGGACCGCCCGATGGGCCTAGAGTCCCGACCATGGCGCGACCCTGCCGGTCAGGGTCGCAGCCCCGCCTCGTTCGGGTCGCGCGGCCTTTGCCGGCCAGGGCCAGGGTCCCATCATCCCCAGATAGATCATGAGAGAGTGCCGATGGCCAAACCAAACTATGCATTCGAGAAGCGGCAGAGGGACCTCGCCAAGAAGCAGAAGAAGGAAGAGAAGTTGAAGCGCAAGACCGGGACCGCCGAAGAGCCGGCCCCGGAGGCCCCAGAGGCCCCGCCGCCAGCGCCGGTGCCGGAGGGCGCGGCCGGGGATTGATCCCAGCGCGGATAAGCCCCGGCGGGCCCGGGGTACAATCCCCCGACCGCCCCCAGCCCGGCCCGCCCCATGGACCCAGTTCCCAACCTCTTCTCCTACCGCAAGTTCTGGGCCCATCGCCTGGGGCCGGCCGCGGAACTGCCCACCACCCGGGAGGAGATGGAGCGTCTGGGCTGGGACAGTTGCGATGTGGTCATAGTCACCGGCGACGCCTATGTGGACCACCCGAGCTTCGGCATGGCCATCATTGGGCGCCTGCTGGAGGCCCAGGGGTTCCGGGTCGGGATCATCGCCCAGCCGGACTGGACCTCGAAGGCCGACTTCGCCCGCCTGGGCCGGCCCAACCTGTTCTTCGGGGTCACGGCGGGGAACATGGACTCCATGGTCAACCGCTACACCTCGGACCGCCGCGCCCGCAGCGACGACGCCTATACCCCGGAGGGGGCACCGGGGCGGCGTCCCGACCGCTCCGTGGTGGTCTATGCCCAGCGCACCCGGGAGGCGTTCCCCGAGGCCCCCGTGGTGATCGGCGGCATCGAGGCGAGCCTGAGGCGCATCGCCCACTACGACTACTGGTCCGACAAGGTCCGCCGCTCCGCCCTGGTGGACTCCAAGGCCGACCTGCTGATCTTCGGCAACGCCGAGCGGGCCGTGGTCGAACTGGCCCATCGCCTGGCCCGGGGCGAGCCCATCGGCGATATCCAAGACCTGCGCGGCACGGCCTACCTGCGTCGCGGGGTGCCGGAGGGCTGGGCGGTGATCGACTCCACCCAGCTCGACAGCCCGGGGCGGCTGGCATCGCACCCGGACCCCTATGCCCCAGAGCCCGCGGGCTGCCAGACCGCCGCGGCGCCGGACGCACCCAAGCCATTGGTATTCCACCGCCGCCCCCGCCACTTGGACCGCGGCCACACCGTGGTGCGCCTGCCTTCCTACGAGCAGGTGCGTGCCGACCCAGTGCTCTACGCCCACGCCTCCCGGGTCTTCCACCTGGAGACCAACCCGGGTAACGCCCGCGCCCTGGTCCAGGCCCACGGCGACCGGGACCTCTGGCTCAACCCGCCGCCCATCCCGCTCAGTACCCCGGAACTGGATCGGGTCTACGAACTGCCCTACAGCCGCGTCCCCCACTCCGGTTATGGCGACAAGCGCATCCCGGCCTGGGAGATGATCCGCTTCTCCATCAACATACTGCGCGGCTGCTTCGGCGGCTGCACCTTCTGCTCCATCACCGAGCACGAGGGGCGCATCATCCAGAGCCGCTCCGAGGCGTCCATACTGCGCGAGGTCGAGGAGGTCCGCGACCGCACCCCGGGCTTCACCGGGACCATCTCCGACCTGGGCGG
>DYRB01000261.1 GCA_020718945.1 Lamprocystis purpurea
AGATGAAGTTCCAGAACCTCACCGAGTTCCGCCACGACGCCCCGGAGGCCCTGGGCGTCCTGCTGGTCAACCTGGGGACCCCGGACGCCCCGACCACCGCCGCGGTGCGCCGCTACCTCGCCGAGTTCCTCGCCGACCCGCGGGTGGTGGAGCTGCCCCGCGCCCTGTGGTGGCTGATCCTGCATATGGTCATCCTGCGGGTGCGACCGGCACGCTCGGCCCACGCCTACCAGTCGGTCTGGACGGAGCGCGGCTCACCCCTGCTGGACATCTCGCAGCGACTGGCCGATGCCCTGGCCCAGCGCCTGGGTGAGGCCCTGCCCGGACCGGTGCATCTGGAACTGGGCATGCGCTACGGCAACCCGTCCATCCCGGCGGCCCTGGCCCGGCTGCGGGCGGCCGACTGCCGACGGCTGCTGGTGCTGCCCCTGTATCCCCAGTACTCCGCCACCACCACCGGCTCGACCTTCGATGCCGTGACCCGGGAATTGGCTACCTGGCGCTGGGTCCCGGAGCTGCGCATGATCAACCAGTACCACGACACCCCCGGGCACATCGAGGCCCTGGCCCAGGCCGTGCGCGACCACTGGGCCAGTCATGGGCGAGCCGACCGGCTACTGTTCTCCTTCCACGGCATCCCCAGGGACTACTTCCTGGCCGGCGACCCCTACCACTGCCAGTGTCACAAGACCGCCCGTCTGGTGACCGAGGCATTGGACCTTCCCCGGGACTCCTGGCACCTGAGCTTCCAGTCCCGGGTCGGGGCCAAGGAATGGCTGCGGCCTTACACCGACGAGACCCTCAAGACCTGGGGGGCGGAGGGGGTGGGCTCGGTGCAGGTGATCTGCCCCGGCTTCGCCGCCGACTGCCTGGAGACCCTGGAGGAGGTCGCGGTGGAGAACCGCGGCTATTTCCTCGCCGCCGGTGGCCGTGAGTATGGCTACATCCCGGCCCTGAACGACTCCCCAGCCCAGGTTCAGGCCCTCACCGACCTGATCTGTCGCCACGCCGCCGGCTGGCCCGAGGCCGAGGGCGTGGCCGACCCGGCGGAGGGTACCCACCGGCTGGCCCGGGCCAAGGCGGCGGGGGCGAGTGCCTGAGGACGTCGAGAGCGACATCAGGTCCGCACAGCGGACCGAAGACGGCTGAGATCTACGGTAGGGTCCGCTGTGCGGACCGAAGGCGACCGAGATCTGGCCATTCCCACCCCCAAATCACCAGTGGCCATAAGGTGCTCGCGAACCGGGTGACCATGCCCCACGGGCTTACCGTATTCCCACCAGGACAACCCATGAGCGCCACACACCCCATCCCCACCGACATCGAACTCCACCAGCAGTCCCGGGTCCTGGAGATTGCCTACGACGACGGGGCGCGGTTTCGGCTGCCCTGCGAATACCTGCGGGTCTTCTCCCCGTCCGCCGAGGTACGCGGTCATTCCCCGGACACCGCCAAGCTCCAGCTCGGCAAGGAGGGGGTCAATATCGTCAACCTGGCCCAGATCGGGACCTACGCCCTGAAGATCTTCTTCGACGACGGCCACAACTCCGGGCTCTACGACTGGCAGTACCTGTACAAGCTCGGCCGGGCCTGGCAGCCGTTCTGGTTCGACTACCTGGACCGGCTCAAGACCGCTGGCCATCAACGCCAGGGGCCGGACCCCTTCGATGTCCTCAGGGCTCGTGGTGAGGCCCCTGCGGAGCTGCCGCGTCAAGGCCCGCCAGAGACGGCTTAAGCGCCGATAGCCAGGGCTACAACAGCGACGGGACTTTGGCGCTGTTGGGTATCGGACTGGGGTTGGGACGACGGCAGGCCCGTCCCCCCCGGACCGCTGGCGTCCCGCCGGCAACTGGGTCACGCGGCGTCTCGCCGCGTGTATGCAGGCAGCCAGCAACCGGTGGGGAACTGGGGGGATTGAAAACTCAAGGGGCCTTTGCGGGGCCTATTCTCCGCTGTCCTGCGGTCCCCCACCCCCGGCGGGACGCCGGGGGACCCAGTGCCGGCCAGAGGCCGGCGGTCCGGGGAGGCCGGCGCCCCTGGGGCTACAGGTCGAAGGTGGCCCACACCGGGCAGTGGTCCGAGGGCCGCTCCATGGCCCGGGTCTCGTAGTCGATCCCGGCCTCTAGCAGACGCTCCCGCAGCGGGGCGCTGACCAGCATCAGGTCGATGCGCAGCCCCCGCCTGGGCTCTCGCTCGAAGCCCTTGCTGCGGTAGTCGAACCAGGAGAAGCGGTCATCGGCCTGGGGGTGCAGGGCGCGGTAGCTGTCGTGGAGCCCCCAGTCGGTGAGGGTCTGAAGCCAGACGCGCTCCTCGGGCAGGAAGCTGCACTTGCCCTCGCGCAGCCAGCGCTTGGCGTTGTCCTCGCCTATGCCGATGTCCAGATCCAGGGGGGCGACGTTCATGTCCCCCACCAGGATCAGGTTCTGGTCCGGGGAAAACCCGGCCCTGAGCCAGGCGGCCAGGTCGGCGTAGAAGCGCTCCTTGGCAGGGAACTTGACCGGGTGGGCACGCCCCTCCCCCTGGGGGAAGTAGCCGTTGATCACCGTCACCTCGCCGCCACCGGGCAGGGCATAGGTGCCGGTGATGAGGCGGCGCTGGGCGTCGGGGGCGTCCGTCGGCATCCCGCGGGTCACCGCAAGCGGCACGGCACGGCTGAGCAGGGCCACGCCATAGTGCCCCTTCTGCCCGAACACCTCCGGGACCAGGCCCAGGGCCTCCACCGACTCCCGGGGGAATTCCTCGTCCACCACCTTGCATTCCTGGAGCCCCAGGATGTCCGGGTCGTGGCGCGCCTTGATCGCCTCCAGTTGGTGGGGCCGGGCACGGATGCCATTGATATTGAAGGAGACGACCTTGAGCACTGGAGACCTGCGACGGCTGAGGGCGCGGCTGCGCCGGGGCGCGGGAGCATGGCTGATCGCCGCCGGCGGATCAACCTGAAAGAAGCACTTGTCCGCCAATGAACGCAAATGAACGCCCATGATTCAACGCCTGCCCCAAGACCTTCTCAGCACCCGGGAGGCGAGCCTGGCGCTGACGGTAACCCATTGTTAATTGGCGTTTATTTGCGTTCTTTTGCGGACGAATCACGCTTTCCAGGAACGAGGGCGGGCCGCACACCCGCCACGACTTTAACCAGCCTGTCACCAAGCGCACACGAAGCCGCAACGTCTCCGAGATATTGTCACTGGGAACTTAAGCCTTTCCGAGGTTGCGCCGTGGGAGCCATTGCCGCTGTATTACCCGTCAAGCGTGGGGACCGCTTGTTCGTCGAGCTTGCCTCCAACCGGGACGAGGTCCGCGAGGCCCAGGCCCTGCGCTACCGGGTCTTCGGCGAGGAACTGGGGGCCAAGCTCAAGGCCGGGTCCCAGGGGTTGGACGTGGACGCCTTCGACGACCACTGCCAGCACCTGCTGGTGCGCGACTCCAGGACCGGGGACGTGGTCGGCTGTACCCGCCTGCTCACCGACCGCGAGGCGCAGCGCACCGGGGGCTTCTACTCCCAGGGTGAGTTCGACCTGGGCGGCCTACCGGCCCTGCCCGGCCGCCTGCTCGAGGTCGGCCGCACCTGCATAGCCCCCCAGTACCGCCAGGGGTCGGCCATCGCCGTGCTCTGGTCTGGGCTGGCCGGCTTCATCTACCTGCACCGCATCGACTATTTGTTCGGCTGTGCCAGCATCCCCCTGGGTGACGGCGATGTGCAGGCGGCGGCGATCATGAACCGCATCCGCCGCCAGGCCCCGGGCGACCGGCAACTCCGGGTCACCCCGCGCACCCCCCTGCTGGCCGCTCAGGGCTCGGACGAGGTCCTCGACGCGCCCCTGCCCGCCCTGGTCAAGGCCTACATCCGCCTCGGCGCCAAGGCCTGCGGGGAGCCCTGCCGGGACCCGGACTTCGGGGTCGCGGATGTACTCATGCTGCTGGACGTCGCTGACCTCAACCCGACCTACTCCAGGCACTTCCTGGAACGGGTCGCCGATGTCTGACCCCATCGGCGCGGGGTCAGGGCCGTAACCTCCCCGTCACCGTCTCGTCATCCGCGGGTCACCCCCGCCACCTAGACTGTGCGGCCCATCGGCGCCAAGCCCCGCCCCGGAGACCTCAGTGCAACCCTTGACCCTGCGCGACCGCATCGACCAGTCGGTCTTCAACGCCATCTACTCCCGTTCCCTGGTCTACAACACCTGCTGGGAAGACCCGGCGGTGGACCGGGTGGCCCTGAATCTGGGCCCGGATGACACCCTGCTGGTCATCACCAGCGCCGGCTGCAATGTGCTGGACTATGCCCTGGCCGGGCCGCGGCGCATCCATGCCGTGGACGCCAATCCCCGCCAGACCGCCCTGCTGGAGCTGAAGCTCGCGGGCATCCGCCGCCTGGGGTTCGATGACTTCTTCGCCCTGTTCGGCAACGGGGTCCACGGTGACTTCCGCGACCTGTACCAGGACGCCCTGCGCCGGGACCTCTCGCCCTTCGCCCAGACCTTCTGGGACCAGCGCCAGGACTGGTTCGCCCGGTCCAAGGGCGGGTTCTACTTCCAGGGCCTCGCCGGCACCGTGGCACGCGGCTTCAACACCTACCTGAAGCTGCGCCCGCGCCTGGCCCAGGGGGTCGCCGACCTGTTCCAGGCCAGCACCCTGGACCACCAGCGGTCCATCTACGAGGACCGGGTGGAGCCCCTGCTGTGGGGGCCCGGGGTCAACTGGACCCTGTCGCGGCAGATCACCATGAGCATGCTGGGGGTGCCCTATGCCCAGCGCCGCCAGGTCCAGGCCCAGCACCATCAGGGGGTCGCGGGCTTCATCCGCGAGGCCATCGGCTATGTCTTCCGCCAGCTCCCGGTGGCCACCAACTACTTCTGGTCGGTCTACATCCACGGCACCTATACCCCGGAGTGCTGCCCGGAGTACCTCAAGCGCGACAACTTCCTCGCCCTCAAAGAGGGTCTGGCGGACAGCATTGTCCCCCACACCGAGACCCTGACCGAGCACCTCCAGCGCAGCGACGAGCGTATCTCCCGCTTTGTCCTGCTCGACCACATGGACTGGATGTCGTCCTACTACCCCCAGGCCCTGGCGGAGGAGTGGGAGGAGATCCTGTCCCACGCCAC
>DYRB01000262.1 GCA_020718945.1 Lamprocystis purpurea
ACGTCGAAGCTCTCGTCGGCCAGGCTGCGCACCGTGGAGGAGACGCACTGGTCGGTGTAGATCCCGGCCACTACCACATGGCGCACCCCCAGGTTGTGCAGGACCAGGCGCAGGTTGGTGCCCGTCAGGGCGCTGTCGGTGGTCTTGGTGACACAGATCTCCCCCGGGGCCGGGGCCAGTTCCGGGATGATCTGGGACGCCTCGCTGGTGAGCGGCATGAGCAGGTCGTTGAAGCCGGGCAGGCGCTGGCTCAGGGAGCGGTCGCGGCCGTCCCCGAGGAGGCAGGCGATGCGGGCGTGGAGCACGTCGATCCCCTGGGCCCTGAAGCGTGCCTGGAGGGCGGCGAGGTTGGGTATGACCGTTTCGCGCATGCGCCGCTGGAAGGGCTCCCAGCGGGCCCGATCAGCCGGGTCATCGGCCAGCTTGAGGCCGTAGTTCTGCACGTCGATGCAGAGCAGGGCGGTCTCCCCCCAGGGCACGGACAGGTCCGCGGGCTCGGGGTCGTTCTGGTAGTAGAAGGAGCGGTGGGCGGTCTTCCAGCTCATGGGCGGGACCCTCTATGGCGCTGCGGGGAATCAGTCGTAGCGCGAGTCCTTCCATTGGCGCAGGGCGGTAAACACCTCGGCGTGGCCGTTCAGGGGCCGCCCGGCGAAGCCCGATGCGGCGGCTATGACCCCGGGCTCGCCGGTGCGCAGGAAGGGGTTGGTGGCCAGTTCCAGGGCCAGATCGGAGGGCACCGTGGGCAGCCCGGCGGCGCGGCTCGCCTGGGCCTGGCGCAGGCGTTCGGTCAGGGCCTGGCTGTCCGGCTCCACCCAGAGGCCGAAGCCCAGGTTGGCCAATGTGTACTCGTGGGCGCAGTAGATGTGCGTTTGGGGCGGCAGGGCGGCGATGCGCCGCAGGGATGCGGAGAGCTGGGCGAAGGTCCCGTCGAAGACCCGCCCGCAGCCCCCGGCGAACAGGGTGTCGCCGCAGAACAGGGTCGCACCGCCGGGGCCGCCGAGGTAGGCGATGTGGGTGCTGGTGTGGCCAGGGACCTCCAGGACCTGGAAGGGCTCGGTCAGGCCCGGCAGGTCCACCCGATCCCCCTCGCGGAGCTGGCGGGTCAGGCCGCGGATACGTGGGTCCACCGGCCCCAGGACCTCGACCCCGGGGTAGGCGGCGGCCAGGTCCGCGACCCCGCCGATGTGGTCGCCGTGGTGGTGGGTAATGAGGATGGCGGCCAGGGTCAGGCCCTCCTGTGCCAGGACCTCCAAGACCGGTTCCTCGTCGCCCGGATCGACCACCGCGACCCGGTCGGTGCCCGGGGCGCGCAGCAGCCAGATGTAGTTGTCGTCGAAGGCGGGGATGGGGGTGATGTGGATCATGGCCCAGGGCGAATCCTAGAGCGGCAATGCGCCGCCGATGGGCAGGGTCTTGCCGTTGACCGTCAGCAGGCCGTCGGCCAGCTTGATGGAGGTGCGCAGGCGCTCGCCCTCGGCGCCGACCCAGCCCTCTTTGAGCAAACCCTCGAGCTGCATCGCCGCCGCCTCGCCCAGGGCCTGGTCCTGGTCCGGGGAGAGGCCGGCCTCGCCCGCCGCCTCCAGGGCCTGCCTGCGCTGGGCCGCAACCAGCAGGGCCAGGGCGACGGGGCGCGGCAGGCTCAGCTCGCCGTCCGCCGCCAGCCGTCGCAGCCAGGCCCCGCGACCGCTCAGGTCATCCCCGGTCAGGCCCTGCACCCCCAGGGTCAGGCGGCCGGTCACAGGCCCCTGGGGGGTGGTGATGTCCAGCCGGTCCAGGGCGACCTGGGGGTCGGCGGCGGCCAGGGCCGGCAGGTGCCGGAGGACCACGGCCAGGCGGGCTATGCCGGCCATGGCCTCCGGGATCTGCCGCTCGGCCAGGTCGGCGATGTCCTGCTGTAGGGCGACCAGGGTAGCCCCATCCAGGCGATCAACGCTGATCTCGACCTGGGAGGGGGCATAGTCGGCCCCTTCGACCCGCAGCACCCCGGCGCTATAGACCAGTTTGAAGCCCAGCAGCCCGGCGTCCGGGTGGCTGCGGACGCTCAGGCCCAGGTCGCGGGCCTCCACACCCCCGCCTTGGCCCACCACCCGGACCTCGGCCACACTGAGGTCCGCGGAGGCGAGGGCCAGCCCAGGCAGCCAGGGGTCGGTGGCGTTGGTCGCGTGCAGGCCGTGCAGGCTCAGGACCGGCACATCCCCGTCCCCCAGGACCTCCAGGGAGGGCAGGTCGAGGGTCCCAGTCCCCTTGCCCGTGGTCGTGTCCAGGCGTACCTCGGCCGATCCGGCGGCGGTGCGCACCCCGGCGGTCTCTGCCGTCGCCGGCTGGTCTATGGCCGGCAGGGCGATGTGGGTCAGGGTGTCGCCGTCCCAGCCGATACGGGTGTCGGCCTGGACACCGCCCAGTTGCACCGCCGGGTGCTCCAGTCCCAGGGTGCTGGCGACCCGCGCCAGGGTCGGGGGCCAGGTCAGGTCGGCCAGGGTCCTGGGGCCGTGGCCTATGTGGCTGGCGATGCTCAGCCGAACCTCGCCGCCCTGGTCTTCAGATCCGGTGGCCAGTTCCAGGTCCGCCTGGGAGGAGAACCAGCCGCGCCTGTAGGTCTCGGCGACCACCCGCGGCCCCTGGGGCTGGCGCGCCAGGTTTGCGAGCCCGTCGCGGTAGGCGACTTCCGCCCGCTGCCCCAAATACCAGGGGCCCAGGGTCAGGGTGGTCAGGATGGCGGCCACTGCCAGGGTCGCGGGGAGCTGTTTGGCGTTCATGTCCTTGGAGTTCCTGGGGCTGTCGTGAGTTGGGTGAGGTTGCGAACCGGCCTTTGAGGCCGGAGCGGGAGGAGGGTATATGGGACAGGACTAACAGGATTTAACAGGATTCAAGGACTTGAGGGAAGGAAGCCGACGGCGACGCAGATCGGGTGGGAGCGGCTTCAGCCGCGAAGGCACACCCAGGAATCAGCAGTGCCGGCGCCCAGGCGCGGTTTGCCCGCTTGGCTGCCATCTGCGGGAAGCGCGCTCCCCTGCGTCGCGGCTGAAGCCGCTCCCACCCTTGCCCGCAGGCCCCTCAGCCCTGGACCCTTGGCACCAAGGCCAAGGCCGACCGCACCGCAGCCTCGATCCCGGCCGCATCCAACCCGCAGTCGGCGAGTTGTTCCTCGTGGGCGGCGTGCTCGATGTAATGATCGGGCAGGCCCAGGTGGATGCAGCGGGTGGTCAGCCCGGCGGCGCTCAAGGCTTCGGCCACCGCGGAGCCGGCCCCGCCGGCCACCGCATTCTCCTCCACCGTGACCAGCAGCTCGTGCCGGCTCGCCAGGTCGCGGATCAGGTCCAGGTCCAGGGGCTTGACGAAGCGCATGTTGGCCAGGGTCGCGTCCAACGCCTCGGCGACCGCCGCACAGGGGGCGACCCTGCTGCCGAAGGCGAGCAGGGCGATCCCGCGGCCCTCGCGGCGGATCTCTCCCTTGCCCATGGGCAGGGTGCCGAGGCCGGGCTGGACCTCCACCCCGGGTCCGGAGCCCCGCGGGTAGCGGACCAGGGCGGGGCCCGGGTGCTGGTAGGCGGTTTGGAGCAGCAGGCGGCACTCGGCCTCGTCCGCCGGGGCCAGGATGGCCAGGTCCGGCAGGCTGCGGGCATAGCTCAGGTCGAAGGCCCCGGCGTGGGTGGCCCCGTCCGGGCCGACCAGGCCGGCGCGGTCCACGGCCAGGGTCACATCCAGGCCCTGGAGGCAGATGTCGTGGATGAGCTGGTCGTAGGCCCGCTGCAGGAAGGTCGAATAGATGGCCACCACCGGCTTCATGCCCTCACAGGCCAGGCCGGCGCCCAGGGTCAGGGCGTGCTGTTCGGCGATGCCGACATCGAAATAGCGGGCCGGGAAGCGTTGGGCGAAGGCGGTCAGGCCCGACCCCTCGCACATGGCCGGGGTGATGGCCACCAGGCGCTCGTCGCCGGCGGCCGCGTCGCACAGCCAGTCGCCGAATACCTGTGTATAGGTCGGACGGCCAGGGCGCTTGCGCATCTCCCCGGTGGCCCGGTCGAAGGGCGACACGCCGTGATAGGTCACCGGCTCGGCCTCGGCGGGCTCGTAGCCCATGCCCTTGCGGGTGACCAGGTGCAGCAGCCGTGGCCCGGGCATGGTCTTCATGTTGCGGAGCGTCGCGATCAGGGCCGGGATGTCGTGGCCGTCGATGGGCCCTATGTAGTTGTACCCCAGCTCCTCGAACAGGGTCCCGGGCATGACCATGCCCTTCATGTGCTCCTCCCAGCGCCCCACCAGGTCGCGCAACTGGGGGAGGCTGCGCAGGGCCGACTTGCTGCCCTCCCGGACCCGGGTGTAGAGCTTGCCGGACAGGACCTTGGCCAGGTGGCCGGTGATGGCCCCCACCGGCGGGGAGATGGACATTTCATTGTCATTGA
The DNA here is from genome assembly GCA_020718945.1 of Lamprocystis purpurea. Taxonomy (GTDB): domain Bacteria; phylum Pseudomonadota; class Gammaproteobacteria; order Chromatiales; family Chromatiaceae; genus DYRB01. The sequence continues at coordinate 4,404 of DYRB01000262.1, forward strand.
GGATGACCATCAGGTCCAGGTCCGTGGCACCCGAGTGGTTCAGGGCCTCGAAGGCCATCCCGGCGCTGAGCGCCCCGTCGCCGATCACCGCCACCACATGGCGCCGCTCCCCCTTGAGTCGGGCGGCGGCGGCCATGCCCATGGCGGCGCTGATGGAGGTGCTGGAGTGGCCGACGCCGAAGGTGTCGTAGGGGCTCTCGCTGCGTTTGGGGAAGCCCGATAGTCCGTCCTTCTGGCGCAATGTGCCCATGCGCCCGCGCCGCCCGGTGAGGATCTTGTGCGGATAGGCCTGGTGGCCCACGTCCCACACCAGTCGGTCGTGGGGGGTATTGAAGACATAGTGCAGGGCTATGGTCAGCTCGACCACCCCGAGCCCGGCGGCGAGATGCCCCCCGGTACGCGAGACGCTGTCCACCAGGAAGGCGCGCAGTTCCTGGGCCAGGGCGGGCAGGTCGGCGGGCGACAGGCCGCGCAGGTCGGCGGGGACCTCGACGGCGGTCAGGAGCGGAAAGCGCAGGGCCTGGGCGCGCGGGTCCAGGTCGAGACGATCGGGCATGAGTGGCTCGGGTGTGTGGGTGGCGCGGGCAAGCGCGGTAGTTTAGTCCATTGCCCGGGGAATTGGGCGCGGGGGCACTAGGGTCAGCAGTTCCAAATTTGGGGGCCAGATCGGTGCCCGTGGGAGCGGCGCCTCG
>DYRB01000263.1 GCA_020718945.1 Lamprocystis purpurea
TGTCCGCCGGCCCCATCCGCACATTGGCCGCCTCCGGGATCAGCGACTTCCGCAGCATGCTCAAGCAGGTCGAGGAACACACCCCGCTGCGGCGCAACGTGACCATAGACGAGGTGGGCAACGCCGCCGCCTTCCTGTGCTCGGACCTCGCCTCCGGCATCACCGGGGACGTGCTCTACGTGGACACCGGGTTCCATATCCTCGGTATGGGTTGAGCCTGGAAAGAGCAATTCGGCCGCAAATGACGCAAATGTACGCCAATGGATCAGTCAGTTAGGGAAAGTCCCCAGGTCACCCGCAGGGCGAGCCGGAGACCGACACTAAGTCCTTGTTTATTTGCGTCCATTTGCGTTCATTTGCGGCTCGACTGCCTTTCTTAGTTACTCCAGATTCGACCCCTCGGCCAGGGGCTTGCGCTCGATCTTGGCGCGGGACTCCAGGTCCTCCAGCAGGTGCCGATAGCCCTGGGAGCCGATGGCCTGGGTCAGGGCCTGGGCCTGCTGGGCCTTGACCCCCGGCGGGGCGCCCTCCAGGCTGCCGTCCTCGACCTGGGTCACCACCACCAGGGCCGCGCCCTCAGGCAGTTCCGCCGTACCGGCGCTCTGGGCCCCGGCCGCCGGGCGCGGCAGGGTGAAGGCGAGGTCGCGGATCGGCTGGGGCACCTTGGCGTCCTCCCGGGTCAGGGCCCCCGGTTGGGTCAAGGCGTAGTCGCCAGCGATGTCCGCGAGTTTGGCACCCGCCTTCAGTCGCTCGCTCAGGGCGCTGGCCGCGGCCAGGGCCGCCGCCTGGCTGCGCCGCTGCTGCAAGGCATCGATCACCTCGGCGCGGACCTCGTCCAGGGGTTTGACCGAGGGCTCGCGGTGGTCCAGGACACGCAGGACCACGACCTCCATCTTGCCCTTCTCGGGCTCGATGATTTCGCTGTTCACGCCCTGCTTGACCAGGTCCTCGCTGAAGGCGGCGGTCAGCACCTTGGGGCTGGCGAATACGCCGGCACCGCCGGTACGGGGGACCCAGTCGCTGGCCTCGACCTTGAGCCCCAACTGCTCGGCCGCCGGGGCCAGGCTGTCGCGGTTTTCGTAGCTCAGGGTGGCAAGGCGCTCGGACAGGTCGAAGAAGTGTGCCGAGGCGTCCTGCTTGGTCACCTCGACGATCAGTTCGGGCTTGACCGCCTCGAAGGGCTTGATGCTGGCCGGGGTGATGCCGGTGGTCTCGATCAGGTGAAAGCCAAAGCGGCTTCGCACCGGCTCCCCGAGCTGGCCCTGGGCCTGGGCGAAGGCCGCCTTCTCGAAGGCCGGGTCCATGACCCCGCGCCCGAATTCGCCCAGGTCGCCGCCCTTGGCCTTGGTACCCGGGTCCTGAGAGACCTCTTTGGCCACGGCGGCGAAGTCTTCGCCCTGGGCGATGCGCCCCCGGGCGGCGTCTACGGCCGCCTTGGCCTTCGCCTCGGTGTCCGCATCGGCCCCGGCCGGGACGCTGATCAGGATGTGGCGGGCACGCCGCCGCTCGGGTTGCCCGAAGCGCTCCGGGTGGGCCTCGTAGGCCTCGCGGAGCTTGTCGTCGCTTGGGGTGGCGACACCGGGCATGTGCTCGGCGTCGAGGACCAGGTATTCGACCTTGACCTGCTCCGGGATCTCGAACTTGGCCCTGTTGGTCTCGTAATAGCCGGCGATTTCGGCATCCGGCACCGGATCGGCCGAGGCGAAGCGCTCGGCGGCCAGGGTCAGGTAGCTCAGGTCGCGCTTCTGGCGGGTCAGCCGGGTGGCCTCGTCCATCTCGCGGTCCGTGACCAGCTCGGTGGCCACCAGGGCACGGGGGAGCTGCGCCACCAGGAGGCGCTGGCGCAGTCGATCCTCGAACTGGGCCGGGACCATACCGTTCTGGCGCAGGCGGGTCTCGTAGGTCTCCTTGTCGAAGCGCCCCTTGACCTGGAAGGCCGGGTCGGCCAGGACGGTCATGCGCACCTCCTGATCCGAGGCGCGCAGACCCAGGGCGCGGGAGGTCTCCAGCACCAGGCGCTCGCGGATCATGTCGTCGAGCACCTCGGCGCGCAGTTGGCGGTCGTCGATGAGGTCAGGGCGATAGGCCGCACCCAGGCGCTCACGCAGCTCCATGCGGGTGTTCTGGAAGCGCTGGTCGAACTCGCGCTGGGTGATGTCTGCGCCATCCACCACCGCCGCGACCGGCTCGCCGCCGAATCCGGTATAGGATTGGATGCCCCACAGGGCAAATGGGACACTGATGAGTCCGACTATGAGCCAGGCGATCCATCCCTGGGCCCGTTCTCTGATGGCCTGAAGCATGGGCTGAGTTCCGTTGAGTCGCGGGGTCAGAAACGAAAACGGGGTATCCGGACCGGATACCCCGCTTCAAGCAATTGGCGGAGTGGACGGGACTCGAACCCGCGACCCCCGGCGTGACAGGCCGGTATTCTAACCAACTGAACTACCACTCCAAGAAACTTCATGGTGGGTGCTGCAGGGATCGAACCTGCGACCCTCGCCTTGTAAGGGCGATGCTCTCCCAGCTGAGCTAAGCACCCTTCTTGGGCACCCGTTCCGGACCTGGGGTACCCCTGCGCCCGTCCCGGGCCTGCTTCGCTCTCTTGCCGCCGCGTAGACCGTCCCGGTCTGATGCACTGCCTGGCGGCGTCTGCCCGGGCCCAGGTCTTGGGCCCCGGCGAAGGGTGGCTACTTTATCGCATCCTTGAGGGCTTTGCCAGCCTTGAAGGAAGGTGTCTTCGATGCACCGATCTCGATGCTGGCACCGGTCTTGGGATTGCGCCCGGTGCGGGCGGCGCGCTCCTTGACCGCGAAGGTGCCGAACCCAATGAGCGACACGGTTTCGCCGCCCTTCAGGGCCGCAATGATGGCGTCGGTCATCCCGTCCACGGCCCGGCCTGCTGCCGCCTTGGAAATGTCCGCCGCCTCGGCGACCGCTTCAATCAGATCCGATTTATTCATTTATCCCCCAAGTTATTCCACTGGTAACCCTGCCGCCTGGCCAAAGCTTGGCGATGCTCGTTGGCGCAGGCTGTTATATCGGTCGCCTAAAAGGCTGTCAAGCAGCCGCAAAGTTTGTCGCGTCTTGTACCGGTCCCGCTGCCGCCACCAAGACAGTCTGCCCTCTCACATCGGCCGCCCTACCCGCCGGAAGGGGGCGGGGCTGGGGCTGGGGCTGGCGACGGCGCTGAGGCTGATCAATGGTGGGTGCGCACCCGCACGCCCTCTTTCGGCTCGGCCTCTTCGGCTGGGACTGCGTCAGGCAGCGGCTCTGCCTCACCCTCCCCCTCCGGTTCCACCGCCTGGGCCTCAGGGCGGGCCTTGAGGGCTATGTCGAGGACCTGATCGATCCAGCGCACCGGGACTATGGTCAGGTTCTGCTTGATATTCTTCGGGATCTCGGTGAGGTCGCGCTCGTTCTCCCAGGGGATCAGCACGGTCTCGATGCCGCCGCGGTGGGCGGCCAGCAGCTTCTCCTTGAGCCCGCCGATGGGCAGTACCTCGCCGCGCAATGTGATCTCCCCGGTCATGGCCACGCTGGAGCGCACCGGGACATGGGTGAGGGCAGAGACCAGGGCGGTACACATGGCCACGCCGGCGCTGGGGCCGTCCTTGGGGGTGGCCCCCTCCGGGACATGGACATGGACGTCGTACTTCTGGTGAAACTCCGGGTCTATCCCCAGGGCCTCGGAACGGCTACGCACCACGGTCATGGCCGCCTGGATGGACTCCTGCATGACGTCCCCGAGCTGGCCCGTGTAGGTGAACTTGCCCTTGCCGGAGACCAGCGCCGCCTCGATGCGCAGCAGTTCCCCGCCCACCTCCGTCCAGGCGAGCCCGGTGACCTGGCCGACCTGATCGGTCTCGTCGGCCCGCCCGTAGCGGAAGCGCTGTACCCCCAGGTACTTCTCCAGCCCCTTGGGGGAGACAGTGACCGTGGTGTCGCGCTTCTTGAGCAGCACCTCCTTGACCACCTTGCGGCAGATCTTGGAAATCTCGCGCTCCAGGTTGCGCACCCCGGCCTCGCGGGTGTAATGGCGGATGATGTCGCGCAGGGTCCCCTCACGGATGGCCAACTCACTCGCCTTGAGCCCGTTGTTCTTCATCTGCTTGGGGATCAGGTACTGCTCGGCGATGTTGACCTTCTCGTCCTCGGTGTAACCCGAGAGGCGGATGACCTCCATACGGTCGAGCAGGGCCGCTGGGATGTTCAGGGTGTTGGCCGTGGCAACGAACATCACCTCGGACAGATCGAAGTCCACCTCCAGGTAATGGTCGTTGAAGGTGTGGTTCTGCTCCGGGTCCAGGACCTCCAGCAGGGCCGAGGCCGGGTCGCCCCGGAAGTCCATCGCCATCTTGTCGATTTCGTCGAGCAGGAACAGGGCGTTGCGCGACCCGACCTTGGACAGGTTCTGGATGATCTTGCCCGGCAGGGCGCCGATATAGGTACGCCTGTGGCCACGGATCTCCGCCTCGTCGCGCACACCCCCTAGGGACATGCGCACGAACTTGCGGTTGGTGGCCCGGGCAATGGACTGCCCCAGGGAGGTCTTGCCCACCCCAGGCGGCCCGACCAGGCACAGGATGGGGCCCTTGAGCTTGCGCACCCTCTGCTGCACCGCCAGGTACTCCAGGATGCGCTCCTTGACCTTCTCCAGGCCGTAGTGGTCCTTGTTCAGCACGTCCTCGGCCACCCGGATGTCGTTGCGGATGCGGGTGCGCTTCTGCCAGGGGACATTGAGCAATGTATCGACGTAGTTGCGCACCACCGTCGCCTCGGCGGACATGGGCGACATGAGCTTGAGCTTGTTGATCTCGGTGGTGACCTTGGCCTTGACGTCCTTGGGCATGCCGGCCGCGTCGGCCCGCCGGCCGAGCTCTTCCAGCTCATTGGGGGCGTCTTCCAACTCACCCAACTCCTTCTGGATCGCCTTCATCTGCTCGTTGAGGTAGTACTCGCGCTGGTTCTTCTCCATCTGGCGCTTGACCCGCCCGCGGATGCGTTTCTCCATCTGGAGTATGTCGCTCTCCGACTCCATGAGCCCCATGAGGTGCTCCAGGCGCGCCTG
>DYRB01000264.1:0-2303 GCA_020718945.1 Lamprocystis purpurea
CGCCCGTTATCTGGCTCCTCGCTGCCAATTTCGTGCTCATTCCGTTCGCCTCCACCCTCATGGGCTGTTTGCGGCGGGAGATGCTGTTTGACCGGGTCGCCAAGATTGACATCGCCGCGGCCACTGTCCAGTCGGGTGGCAGCGTCGTGCTCGCCTGGTGGGGTTACAGTTTCTATTCGATGGCAATCGCATCGGTCCTTGCGACCGTGCTTGTCGTGATCATGACCTGGGTTCTGCGCCCGGCCGACGTACACATCTTCCCCAGGTTCTCGGGCTTCGCTCGGGTATTCCGCTTCGGTACCCTCTCGACCCTCAACCATTTCCTGTTGGAGGCTGGCAAGCGGATGCCGGACTTCGTTCTGGCGCGGATGATGGATCTGGCGAGCCTGGCCTTCTTTGCCCGGGCCGGGGGGCTCATCGAGATGTTCAACCGCCTGGTGATGAGCGGCCTGGTGACGGTTACCGTACCCCATTTCGCGGCTGAGGCGCGCAATGGCCCCGGCGTCAGCGGGACCTACCTTCTGGGCACTTCTTATCTCACTGTTGTGGCTTGGCCCTTCCTTGTCGTACTCGCAGCGACCGCGCCGGACTTGGTTCCCTTGCTCTACGGCGGGCAGTGGGGGGAATCGATTCCGCTGGTCCAGATCCTGTGCCTTGGGGAATTGCTGTTGGTGCCGTTTTACCTGCAAGGCCAGGTCCTGGTGGCAACCGGACACATGGGTGTGAGCACGGCGCTCAGCTTTGCTGCTGTGGTATTCCGGGTGCCCGCTCTGGTGCTACTGGCACCCCACGGACTCGTGATGCTCACAATTGGCTATGCCGCTGCGAGCCTATTCATCGCGGCGACCCATTATCTTGTCGAATTGCGCGTCCTGAAGATTTCCCTGACCGCGTTCTGGCGTGCCCTCTGGCCGAGCTTCGTCGTCGGCCTCTGTGTCGCGCTTGGCCTGGCAGCGGTTCACGGGATCGCCGGGGCGGGTATCATCGCCTTGGGTGTCCAAGCGACCGTGGCCCTAGCCGCATGGTTGCTGGGGCTGCGCCTGGTTCGGCACCCATTCATGGCGGAACTGAAGCGGCTGCTGGCGAAGCGCTGATCTTGCGCTGTGGCCGAGGGTCGGGGGGCCTTCATGCTCCGCACCCAGGCCGTCCGGGGGTGGGACCGGTTGAGCCCGACTGTTTTGCGGTTCGAGCCGAGGTCTGCGGGACGGCGCTGACGCCACCCTGCTCGGGACCTCCGACGGCCTGCTTGTGCGCGGCGGGCCGTCGAGGCTCGAGCGCCGGCCGCTGCGCCTGCTGCGTGCGGCGCTGCGCCCCGACTACCGCCGCCCTGAGGGGCAGCATCCGCGGGATCGCGGTCAGCATCATTCACCAGACGGGAGACCCCCATGGCCGGTTCCAGCCTGCTCGCCCTGCTCGACGACATCGCTACAGTCCTCGATGACATCTCGGTTATGACCAAGGTCGCGGCGCGCAAGACCGCCGGGGTCCTGGGCGATGACCTGGCCCTGAATGCCCAGCAGGTGGCGGGGGTGCGCGCCGAGCGCGAACTGCCGGTGGTCTGGGCGGTGGCCCAGGGGTCCTTCCGCAACAAGCTGATCCTGGTCCCGGCGGCCCTGGCTATCAGCCTGGTGGCGCCCTGGGCCATTCTGCCCCTGCTCATGGTCGGCGGGGCCTACCTGTGCTACGAGGGGGTCGAGAAGCTGGCCCACAAGTTCCTGCACCGGGCGGAGGCGCAAGGGCATCACGCCGAGTTGACCCAGGCCCTGAAGGACCCGACGGTGGACCTGGCCGCCCTGGAGCGGGACAAGATCCGCGGGGCCGTGCTGACGGACTTCGTGCTGTCGGCGGAGATCATCGTCATCACCCTGGGGACCGTGGCCGGGGCGCCCTTCGCCACCCAGGCGGCGGTGCTGGCCGGGATTGCCATCATCATGACGGTCGGGGTCTACGGCCTGGTGGCCGGCATTGTCAAGATCGACGACGCCGGGCTCTGGCTCAGCACCAGGGCGGGGGAGGGGGTCCTGGCGGGGCTTCAGCGGCGCCTGGGGTGGCTGCTCCTGGCCGGGGCACCCTGGCTGATGAGGGCCCTGTCGGTGATCGGCACCGCGGCCATGTTCCTGGTGGGCGGCGGTATCCTGTCCCATGGCCTGCCCTGGCTCCACCACCCCATCGAGGGCTTGGCCCATGCCGCCGCGGCCCTGCCTGGGGTCGGCGGGGCCTTGGCGGTCCTGGTGCCGCTGCTTGCGGACATGCTGGTGGGTGTCGTCACCGGGGCCCTGGTGCTGGGGGTGGTGACCCTGGCG
>DYRB01000264.1:2403-5051 GCA_020718945.1 Lamprocystis purpurea
TCGCATTCGATCACCAGGTCGAACCGCGAGGCGGCGGGGAAGGTCTGGGAGGTCACCCAGATCTGGGTGAAGTCCCGGCTGACCTGGGGGAGCACCGCCAGGGCCGAGGCGGTGCGCGACTCGTCGAAGAAGGCGAAGGGCTCGTCCAGGAACAGGAACTGGGGCCCCAGGATCACCGAATTGACCAGCTTCTGGGACAGGGCCAGGCGCACCGCCAGCATGATCTGGCGCTGGGTACCGCTGGAGATCTCGTCCAAGTCCATGAAGTCGTGCTTCTCGTTGGAGAAGGCCTTGACCTTGAGGTCCTGGTCGATCTGCAGGTGCTGGTAGCGCCCGTTGGTGAACTTGGGCAGGGAATCGGCACAGAGGTTGCGCACCTCGGTGTTGAAGCGCTGGGAGATGTAATGGACGGCCCCGGCCAGCAGGTCCAGGGCCAGGTTGCGTACCCGCACCCGGCGGGCCAGGGCCTCGCCCCGGGCCCCCAGGCCCTCGGCGATGGCGGTCAGCTCCCCATGACGGCGCCCCCGCTCCCGTTCCTGGGCCATCTGCGCCTCCCGTCCGGCCAACTCCGCGGTGTGGCGGGCGACCGCCTCGTGCAGGGCGTCGGTGGCCTGACCGGCCTGGGCCTTGGATCGGGTCAGGCTGGCCGCCAATTCCGCCGCGGCGGAGCGGAACCCCAGACGCAGGTCGCCGAGCCGACCGGCGTCCACCAAGTCACCCCCTGGGCCAGCCAAGAAGGCGGGGACGGCCCCGGAGATGGCCCTGTCCTTCAAGCGCCCGAGCAGGGCGACGGCCTCGGGCAGGGGCAAGGTGTCGAGCAGGGCGAGGTCGGCGTGCTCCCGCTCGGCGGTCCGGCGCGCCCGCTCAACCCCGGTGCGGGCCTTGGCCAGGCGGGTCAGGTGGGCGGTGGCGCGCGCCGCAAAGGCCGCCAGGCCCGCGGCCAGCAGGGCCAGGGCACCGGCCGCCACCGGCACCCAGGGCAGGGCCAGGGGCCAGCCCGGCACCAGGCCGTTCAGGGCGGCGGCGATGCGGGTCGCCGCCTCGCCGGGCTGGGCCTGGACCAGCAGCCCCCAGACCATGGCCAGGCCCAGGCCGAGCAGGGCGGCGGTCAGCCCCCAGGCGCGGCTGTGCAGTCGGCGTCTCCTGGCCTTGTGGATGCGCCGGTCCAGCCCGGCCAGTTGGGTGGCAAAGGGCTTGTCACCCCGGGGGCTGTGAACGATGGGCGGTTCGGCGGGCCCCTCGGCCGGTTGCTCGATCAGGGTGGGGGCGAGCCGGGCGGCCAGCTCGTCCCGGTAGGCCAGGGCCTGGCGGCGCAGGGCGGCGAAGGCGGCGAGGCGCTCGTCCATGGCCCGGGCGGCGGCGCTGAGGGTGGCGTAAGCGCGCCCGGCGCCCTCGTCCGTGGCCCGGGTCGGCGCTACCGCCTCCAACAGGCCGGCCAGACCCGCCGCCTGAGCCTGCCGTTCCGCGAGGCTGGCCCTAGGTTCCATGGCCAGCCAGGTCGCGGCCCCCTCCTTGACCCGGGCCAGGGCGGCGTCGGCGGCCTCGGCGGCGGCCTTGATGGCCTGGATCTGGCCGCGGTGGCCGTCCAGGGCCGCCTGGGTGCGGGCTTGATCGGTCTCCAGGGCGACCAGGTGCGCCGGGTCGTGCCCCAGGGCCCGCACCTGGGCGGCGATGTCGGCCTGGGCCCGGGTTGCCTCGGCACGCAGGGACTCGGACTGGTCGCGCTCGCGGCGGCACTCGGCGGCGACCCGCTCCAGGGCGTCGATCCCCGCCATGGCCCTGACCGCGTCGCTGTGGGGCTTGGGGGTGGAGATCTCCCGCTGGGCGAGGTAGAAGGACTCCACCAGCTCCGTATAGCCGAAGCCGATCAGGTCGCGCAGGCGCGAGGCGACCGGCTCGACCCCGCGCACCATGGGCTGCTCCCCGGGCCGGCTGATGCTGGCCCCGTGGCTGCCCAATTCGTCCAGGAAGCGGGCCACCTGATAGCGGCTGCCGTCCGGGGTGCGGAAGTCGAGCCGGATGGAGCAGCGCGACTCGCCCCAGCGGATGACCTTGCCTAGCTCGTTGGGGCCGAGCGAGAAGGTCCGCCCGAACAGGGCGAAGCAGACCGACTCGCCGATGCTGCTCTTGCCCGACTCGTTGTCCCCGACCACCGCGATCAGGCCCCGGGTGGGGATCTCGTCCAGGTCGAGCCGGGCGTACTTGAGGACGTTCTCCGCCTGGATGCGCTCTATGATCATGGTCGTTCAGGCCCCTGAACCGGGGGGTGCCGGGGGATCGAGGCGGGCCAGCACCAGGGCCAGGGCCTCGTCGAACAGGGCGGCGTCGAAGGCGTCGTCGGAGTTGCGCCGCCGCTCCCGGTCCAGCTCGCAGAAGGCGGCGAAGTCGCGCGCCGGGCCCGGCGGCCTGGGGCCGGCGGCGCCGGGCACCTGAGATGGGTCGGACATGGGCCCCCCTGCCGAGGCTTGGGTTGGGGTGCGGCCGGACCGGCCGCCTGGGGAGTCGATAGGTTAGCGGCTTCGGGGCAGAAGGGAAGCCCGGGCTTGGGTCCTAGCAACCGGGGTTCCTTGATCGTCCCGAACCCTTGAACCTAGAAAGAGCGATTCGTCCGCAAATGAACGCAAATAAACGCAAATTAACAATGACTT
>DYRB01000265.1 GCA_020718945.1 Lamprocystis purpurea
GTCGGCGCCAGAGTCGGCGCCAGGATCGGCGTAGAGTCGGCGTAGCGCCACCACCCCGGAGGGCGGTATCTTGACCTCCCCTCGCGCCCTGATATAGTTCCCCTGCCCATGCTGCGCCGCAGCAACCCCTTGTGGAGCCAATAGAAAGTATGTCCCTCAAGCCCTTCAAGAAGCTGTTGGTCGCCAACCGCAGCGAGATCGCCATCCGCGTCTTCCGCGCCGCCAACGAGCTGGGTGTGCGTACCGTGGCGGTGTTCGCCGAGGAGGATCGGCTGTCCATGCACCGCTTCAAGGCGGATGAGGCCTACCAGCTCGACCAGTCCAAGGGCCCGGTGGGGGCCTACCTGGACATCCCGGGCATCATCGCCATCGCCGTCGAGCAGGGCGTGGATGCCATCCACCCGGGCTACGGCTTCCTTTCCGAGAACCCTGAGTTCGCCCGCGCCTGCGCCGCCCACGGCATCGCCTTCGTCGGCCCGCGCCCCGAACTGCTGGCCATGATGGGGGACAAGACCGCCGCCCGGGAACTGGCCCACAAGGCCGGGGTGCCGACCCTGCCGGGGACCGAAGACCCGGTGGAGGACCGCGACGCGGCCCTGGACCTGGCCGGTCAGATCGGCTTTCCGCTGATCATCAAGGCGGCCCACGGCGGCGGCGGGCGTGGCATGCGGGTGGTGCGGGACGCCGAGACCCTGCCCAAGCTGCTCGACGAGGCCAGCACCGAGGCGCGCAACGCCTTCGGCAACGGGGCCGTGTTCCTGGAGCGCTTCATCGAGCACGCCAAGCACATCGAGGTGCAGATCCTGGGCGACCACCATGGCAACGTGGTCCACCTGCACGAGCGCGACTGCTCGGTGCAGCGCCGCCACCAGAAGGTCATCGAGATAGCACCCTCGGTGGACCTGCCGTTGGCGACCCGCGCCGCCCTGTGCGATGCCGCGGTGCGCCTGGCCCAGGGGATCGGCTACGACAATGCCGGGACGGTGGAATTCCTGGTGGACGCCGACTCCGGCGACTGGTTCTTCATCGAGATGAACCCGCGCATCCAGGTCGAGCACACGGTCACCGAAGAGATCACCAACATCGATCTGGTGCGCTCCCAGATCCTGGTGGCCGCCGACAAGGCCCTGCACGGACCGGAGATCCGCATCCCGCCCCAGGCCGAGATCCCGCGGGTCGGTTACGCGGTGCAGTGCCGCATCACCACCGAGGACCCGGAGAACCACTTCGCCCCGGACATAGGGCGCATCCTGACCTACCGCTCCCCGGCGGGCTGCGGCATCCGCCTGGATGCGGCCATCGCCACCAACGGTGCCCTGGTCTCGCCCTACTACGACTCCATGCTGGTCAAGCTCACGGTGCGTTCGCTCGATTGGGAGAACGCCCTGGAGCGCATGGAGCGGGCCCTGCGCGAGTTCCGCATCCGCGGGGTCAAGACCAACATCCCCTTCCTGGAAAACGTCATCAAGGACCCGGTCTTCCGCGCCGGAAGGGCGACCACCCGGCTCATCGACACCACCCCGACCCTGTTCGAGCTGAAGCCCCGCCGCGACCGGGCCACCAAGCTGCTGAACTACCTGGGCGAGACCACGGTCAACGGCAACCCCCACGCCAAGGGCTACAAGCCCTCCGCCTGCCTGCCCGAGGCGCGGGTACCGGCCTTCGATCGGCTCCAGACCCCGGCGGCCGGGACCCGTCAGATCCTGCTGGAACGTGGGCCCAAGGGCCTGGCGGACTGGGCCCTGGCCCAGGAGCGGCTGCTGGTCACCGATACCACATTGCGCGACGCCCACCAGTCCCTGCTGGCTACCCGCATGCGTACCCACGACATGCTGCGTATCGCCGGGGCCATAGCCCACCTGGCCCCTGGGCTCTTCTCCCTGGAGATGTGGGGCGGGGCGACCTTCGACACCTCCATGCGCTTCTTGAGCGAGGACCCCTGGGCGCGCCTGGCCCAGTTGCGCGAGCGCATCCCCAACATCTGCTTCCAGATGCTGCTGCGCGGGGCCAACGCGGTCGGCTACTCCAACTATCCGGACAACGTGGTCAAGCGCTTCGTCGAGCACTCGGTCGCGTCCGGCATGGACATCTTCCGCATCTTCGACAGCCTGAACTATGTGCCCAACCTGATCCCGGCCATGGAGGCGGTGCTGGAGGACGGGCGCGGGGTGTGCGAGGCGGCCATCTGCTACACGGGCAACATCCTCGACCCCAAGCGCCACAAGTACGACCTGGCCTACTACATCGACATGGCCAAGGAACTGGAGCGGGTCGGGGCCCACTTCCTGGCCATCAAGGACATGGCCGGCTGCCTGCGCCCCTATGCGGCGGATGTGCTGTTCCGGGCCCTCAAGGCAGAGATCGGCATCCCCATCCACTTCCATACCCACGACACCTCGGGGCTCAACGCCGCCTCGGTGCTGAGGGCGGCGGACGCCGGGGTGGACGTGGCCGACGGGGCCATCTCCGGGATGTCGGGGTCTACTTCGCAGCCCAACCTCAACTCCATGATCGCGGCCCTGGAGTTCACGGCGCGGGACACGGGCATAGACCGCGCCCCCCTGGACGCCATGTCCCACTACTGGGAGCGGGTGCGGACCTACTACAAGCCCTTCGACACCAGCGCCCCCCACGGCACCGCCGAGGTCTACCTCCACGAACTGCCCGGCGGCCAGTTCACCAACCTCAAGGAACAGGCCGCCGCCATGGGCCTGGGGGAGCGCTGGGGCGAGGTCGCCCAGACCTATGCCGACGTGAACCAGCTCTTCGGCGACATCGTCAAGGTCACCCCCAGCTCCAAGGTGGTGGGGGACATGGCCATCTTCCTGGTCACCCGCGGCATCAAGGCCCAGGATGTGCTGAACCTGGCCCCCGGGGCCGTACCCTTTCCGGAGTCGGTGGTGGACATGCTGGCCGGCGGCCTGGGACAGCCCAAGGGGGGCTGGCCCCAGGAATTGCAGCGCATAGTCCTCAACGGCCGCCCGGCCATCAATGACCGTCCCGGGCTGCACGCCCCGGGGGTGGACTTCGAGGCCCTGCGCGCCAAGCTCGCCGAGAAGATCGGCCGCGCCCCAAACGACGACGACCTGCTCTCCTACCTGATGTACCCCCAGGTCTTCCTGGAGTTCGACAAGGCCAGGTCCACTTACGACGACCTCTCGGTCCTGCCCAGCCCGGCCTACTTCTACGGCCTCCAGACCGAGGAGGAGATCAGCGTCGAGATCGAGCCGGGCAAGACCCTGTTCATCAAGCTGGTCCACGTCGGCGAGCCGGATCGCCAGGGCAAACGGACGGTGACCTTCGAGCTGAACGGGGTGCCGCGCAACATCGTCACCCTGGACCGCAGCGTGGTGGTCGAGGACAAGAGCCGGCCCAAGGCCAATCCCGATGACCCGCGGGAGGTCGGCGCCCCCATCCCGGGCAAGATCTCCCAGGTCGCGGTCACCGTCGGGCACCTGGTGAAGAAGGGCGACCCCCTGTTCACCCTGGAGGCCATGAAGATGTACACGTCGGTGGTCGCCCCCTTGGCGGGGCTGGTGCACAGCATCGAGGTGGCCGAGGGCGAGGTGGTGGACGTGAAGGACCTGTTGCTGGTGCTGCGTTAAGGATACTGGGCCGGCCCTTTAGGTCGAGCCTTGGTTCGACCTGGGGGCACCTGGCCCCCCACCCATGACCGCCTGCGGACCAAGCCGATAGGCCCGTGGCTTGCTGCGGCCCAGGCAAAGTCCAAAGAATCGGGCGCTCGGTGCCCCGGCCTTGGGTTAGACTCCTGCCATGGCCGGCAAGGACCTCGTCTCCAAGCATCTCCTGAAGCGCCTGGTGGTGGACCTGGCGCGCTACCTCTTTGGCCTGGAGATCGAGGCCCTGGAGGTACTCGACACCGAGCAGCAGCGCATCGAGGGCCGCCGGGCGGATCTGGTGGTCCTGGCCCGGGAGGGGGCGGAGGAATTCCTGCTCCAGATCGAGGTCCAGGCTGACAACGACTCGCGGATGCCGGTGAGGATGCTGCGCTACCGCACGGACCTGATGTTGGCACACCCGGGGCGGAGCCTACGCCAGTATGTGATCTACATTGGCGGACCCAGGCTCAATATGGCTGACGGGGTCCAGGACTGGCGCCTGGACTACCGCTTCGGACTGATCGACATGCACCGGGTCGATTGCCGGTTGCTCATGGACCAGGGCAGTCCTGACGCCCTGGTGCTGGCGATTCTGTGCGACTTCCAGGGGCGCGAGCCGCGGAGCGTGGTGCGCGAGATTCTGTCCCGGCTCCAGGCCCTGACCCGCGACTCCCCGAGGCGCTTTCGCGACTACCTGACCATGCTGGAGATCCTCTCCACCAGCCGCGACCTCACCGACACCATCCGCGAGGAAGAGAAGATGCTGACCGTCTCCATCGAAGAACTGCCTTCCTATACCCTGGGGCGAGAGGCTGGCGTGCTGCGGGGCCTGGAGCAGGGGTTGGAACAGGGGCTGGAGCGGGGCCTCGAACAAGGGGAACTGACTCGTGCGCGGGCGACCCTGGTGCGGCTCATCGAACTCAAGTTCGGACCTTTGGATGGCACTCAGCGGGCCCGCATCGAAGCGGCAGGGCTCGACCTCCTGACGGAGTGGACGGACAGGGTCCTGGCCGAGGACGGCATTGAGGCCGTCTTGCGCTAAGGCTTTGGCGATGCGTCCCTGCCCCGACCGGAGGCTTACCCCATCACACCCATGCCACCTCGGGGCTCAACGCTGCCTCGGTGGTGCGCGGCAAGCTGGACAAGAAGTTCCAACTGAACGAGGTGCCGCGCAACATATCCGACCTAGACCGCAGCGTAGCAGTGGAGGACAGGAGCCCGCCCAAGGCCAATTCAGACGACCTGGGCCAGGTCGGTGCACCCATCCCAGGCGGGATCTCCCAGATCGCGGTCACCGTGGGGCGCCTGGTGAAAAGGGGCGACCCCCTGTCCACCCTGGAGGCGATGAAGATGTAGGCTATGTCTGCATTAGGTGTTGGTCCGACCGGGAGGCCCACCGTGGGAGCGC
>DYRB01000266.1 GCA_020718945.1 Lamprocystis purpurea
GGAGGACTTGCCCTTGCCGTTGCCGGTGTTGACCACCAGGACGCCGCGGTCCTCGGTCGCCTCCGCCACCCGGGTGTCCACCAGCCCCTTCTGGCGGGCCATGCGGCGGCGGTGGCGCTCGGCGGTCTCGTCGGCTTCGCTCACTGGGCTGCGACCCGGGTGCGCGCACCCCGAATGGCGGACAGGCCCAGGGTCAGTGCCAGCCACGCCAGGGACGCCAGGCCCAGGTAGAAGGCCAGGTGGGTCAGGGTCGCGGGCAGGTACTTGGCCACACCGGCGAACAGGCCCTCCAGGCTCGGCGCCGGGAAGGTCCCGGAGAAGAAGTAGTAGCCGCCGGTGGAGAAGACCTCGGAGACTGTCCCGCCCAACACCGCGGCCAGGACCAACGGGGCCAGGGTAGACCAGGCGTGAACGTGCCGACCGGCATACCAGCGCCCGGCGGCCCACAGGGCCCCGTAGGCCGGGACCAGCATCGCGTAGGCCGGGGTGATGCAGGCGGCGCCGACCCCGGCCCAGCCCACGGCCACCGCGTCGATCAGGGTCGAGACGGCGAACAGGGCGGCAAAGGCCCAGGCCGGCCGCAGCCAGACCCCGGCCAGGAAGAAGACCGCCAGGGAGGCGTCAGGCAGGGACAGCACGGCGAAGTGCTGCCCCCGGGTGGCGGCCATGAGGGCGGCCAGGATCAGACCGAGCAACAGTTGTTGGCGGGGGGCTAGGGGGGTCATGGTGGGTCTCCGTTGGGCGGGTGGGCTTAGGGCTCGTAGCGCAGGGTCAAATAGATGCCTCGACCGGGCTGATTGTAATACGCGGCGGTCTCATAGTCGGCATCGAACAGGTTCTCCAGCCGGGCCTGGATGCGCCAGCCCTTGCCGAAGGCGTACTCCCCGCGAAGGTCGGCGGTGAGGTAGGGGTCCAGGCGCAAGGTGTTGGCCGTGTCGTCGAAGCGCCGGCCGACGCCGATCAGGCTGGCCCCCAGGCCCCAGGGGCCGGAGCGCCGGTCCAGGTCCAGCCGGGCGGATTGTTCGGCCCGGCGGGGCAGCAGGTTGCCGTCGTCGGGCCCGGTGGACTCGTTGATGGGGTCGAGCAGGGTCAGGTTGGCGGCCAGGGTCCAGCCGTGGTGGGCGCCGGTGACCCCCAGTTCCAGACCGCGGATCTGCGCCCTGTCTATGTTCTCCGGGATAAAGGCCGGGCCGAAGGCGATGAGGTCATCGACCTGGGTCTGGTAGGCGTTGACGGACCATTGCAACAGACCCAGGTCCCCGGCCACCCCAAGCTCGGCGCTGCGGGACTGCTCTGGGGCCAGGTCCGGGTTGCCAAAGGCGGGGAAGTAGAGCTCGTTGAAGGTCGGGGCCTTGAAGGCGGTCCCGTAGGTCGCCAGCAACCGCACCCCGGCCGGGAGCCTGTAGCCCCAGGCGGCGCTCCCGGTGGCGTGGGTGCCGAACTGCTGGTTGTCGTCCTGGCGCAGGCTGGCGCTCAGGTCGTGGCCGGCGAGGCTGGCCTGGACCTGGCCGAAGACGCCGAGGTTGTCCCGGCTGTCCTCGGCATAGTCCTCGGTGCTGTCGATGCGGTCGTTCTGCCAGTCCAGGCCCAGGGTGAGGATACGCCCGGCCCCCAGGGTCAGGTCGCTCTGGAGCGAGGCGGTCTCGCGCAGCGTATCGAAGTCGGTGACGAAGCCGCCGTTGAGGCGATTGTCCGAGTCGTCCCGGCTCTGGCCCAGGGCCAGGGTCAGGTCCCAGGGGTCCAGGGGGCGGAACTTGCCTTTGGCGCCGAGGACTTGCTGGGCAGTCTTGGTGTCGTTGACGAAGTCGCCGTCGAAGCGGGTCTGGGCCTTGGTGCCGAGCCAGAACAGATCGATGGAGCCGCGCTCCCCGAAGCGGTAGCCGCCCCGGGCGCTGCCGGAGAGGTTGCGGTAACCGTCGGTGTCGGGCTCGAAGGTGAAGCAGCCCGCGGTGCCCGGGACCCCGGTGCAGGCGTTGAACCCCTGGGTGTCCTCGTAGCCCAGGCCCAGGTTCCACCAGCCGGACTCGCCCCCGCCGGACAGCCCGGCGGAGGCGTTGGCGCTGCCGTAGCTCCCCCCACCGGCGCTCAGGGTCGGCTTGAGGGCCCCGCCGCCCTTGCGGGTGAAGATCTGGATGACCCCGCCTATGGCCTCGGAGCCGTAGAGGCTGGAGCGCGGCCCGCGCACCACCTCGATGCGCTCGATCTGGCTGATGGGCAGGTCCTGCCAGGCGGTGGTCCCGGTGGTGGCCGAGCCGACCTTGACCCCGTCGATCAGGACCAATGTGTGGTCGGCGGAGGTCCCCCGGGTGTAGATGTCGGTCACCTTGCCGGCCCCGCCGCTGTTGGAGACCTGGAGCCCCTGGACGCCGCGCAGCAGGTCCGGGACCGAGACCGCCTGGAGGCGTTCGATGTCCGCCCGGTCTATCACCGTCACCGAGGCGAGGCTCGCATCCGCGGTGCGGGCGGTGCGGGTGGCGGTGACCACCACAGGATCGAGTTGGGTGGCCTCGTCGGCGAGCGCGCCGGAGAGGGGCAAGAGCGACGCCAACAGGGCGGCGCTGATGGCCTGGGACAAGGGGGCTCGGGACAGGGGGGGACGGGTCACGCTGGCTGCTCCTGGCCGCGCTCACCCGCGCGGCCTTGGTGAAGGACGCGCGATGGCCAGGGGAACGGCACGGAGGGGCGGCGGCCTGGGCCGACGTTGGGACCGTGTCGGACACCGCCCACCGCGACGCCGGGACAAGACCTGCAGGCCGGTCTCCGGGCTCGCGAGTGGGGTGTGGGGCACCCCGGGCGCGACGCCTTCCCATGCCGTGGACCGACACAGTGGCACATCGCCGCGCTTGTACTCGCCTACCGTTGCGGGGGCAGCGTCGGCATCGTCTCGCCCCGAGGGGCCAGGCTACCGACTTCCCGTTTAACCCCGAGGGCTTGAGCTAACAAACCCGCGTGGCACCTGAGGTCGAAGGGTGCGCAGGCTACAGGGGAGGCCCGGGGGCGTCAACCTGGACCCGGCCAGACCTTGACGAGGGTCAGACGCCAAGGGATCCGCCGGCAGTTCCAAATTTGGAGGTCGGCGCGGTGCCCGTGGGAGCGGCGCCTCGCCGCGACTGAGTCGTATGGTGGTCACCGGGCTCGCTGCGCTTCGCCCGGTCGCGCCGAGGCGGCGCTCCTACGGTGTCCCTGGCGCCGGCATTGAACCATCGGCGACGCCCCGGGCGAGTGCCCTGTGTGCAAGGGCAAGGGCGCGAAGTTCATGCTGGTAGACTGAGGACCCACCCACCGTCGACCAAGATCCAGGGGGCACACCATGACCGAGCGCTCAAGTTCCTATGTCTGCGAGGCCTGCGGTTGGGTCTATGACCCGGCCCTGGGGGACCCGCCCCTGGACGACCCGAACGGCGGCCTGGCCCCGGGCACCCCCTGGCCGGAGGTCCCGGACGACTGGATCTGTCCGGTGTGCGGGGCGGGTAAGGACGCCTTCGAGCCCATCGGCGCCACCCACGCGGCCGCAGCCCCGGCGCCTCACCCCGTCCAGGCCCCTTTGGTCGTCGTCGGCAGCGGCCTGGCGGGCTATGGCCTGGTCAAGGAACTGCGCCGCCGCGACCCGGCGCTGCCCCTGGTGGTGATTACCGCCGACGGCGGCGAGGTCTACACCAAGCCCATGCTGTCCACCGCCCTGGCGCGGCACCAGACCCCGGACGGGCTGGTCCAGAAGGGGGCCGCAGAACTGGCGGCGGAACTGGACCTCGATATCCACACCCGCACCCGGGTGACCGCCATCGATCCCGGGGCCCGCAGCCTGACCCTGGAGACGGCGACCGGCGGCGGGACCCTGGTCTACGACCGCCTGATCCTGGCCCTGGGGGCGGACCCGCGGGTCTTCCCCGCCCCGGGATCGGACGCCGTCCCCATCGCCACGGTCAATGACCTGGACGACTACCGGACCTGGCGCGGGCGACTCCAATCCGGCGACCGGGTGCTGCTCATCGGGGCCGGGCTGATCGGCTGCGAGTTCGCCAACGACCTGGCCGCCGCCGGCCACCCGGTGGCCCTGGTGGACCCGGCCCCCTGGCCCCTGGCCCGGCTCCTGCCCCAGGCCCTGGGCGCCATGCTGGCCGAGGCCCTGACCGGGATCGGCGCGACCCCCTGCCTGGGGCGCAGCGTGGCAAAGTATCTCCCCGACGGGGCCGGCTTCCTGGCCGAACTGAGCGACGGCACCCGGGCCCCCTTCGACCAGGCCCTGTCCGCCGTGGGCCTGGCCCCACGCACCCGGCTGGCGGCACAGGCTGGCCTCAAGGTCGGCGCAGGAATCCTCACCGACCGGCTGCTGTGCACCTCGGACCCGGCCATCTATGCATTGGGGGACTGTGCCGAGACCCCCGCCGGGCCGCTGCCCTTCATCGCCCCCCTGCTGGCCCAGGCCCGCGCCCTGGCCGCGACCCTGACCGGCACCCCGACGCCCCTGGTCCTGCCGGCCCTGCCGGTGGTGGTCAAGACCCCTGCCCTGCCCCTGGTGGTCTGTCCGCCGCGCCCCGGTGCCGAGGGGACTTGGGAGATCGATTCGGCCCCCGGCGAGGCGACGGCCCTGTTCCGCGCCCCGGACGGCACCCCCCTGGGCTTCGCCCTGGCCGGGGCCAGGACCAGTCAACAGCACGCCCTGGCCAAGGACATGCCCGACCTGCTGCCCCCGATGGAGACCCCGACGGCCGCAGCCCCGCTAGAGGCCGGCCGGCGCTTCGAGTGTGCCACCTGCGGCTACGTCTACGACCCGGCCCTGGGCGACCCGGATGGGGGCATTGCCCCGGGTACAGCCTGGGAGGATGTGCCGGACGACTGGATGTGCCCTGTGTGCGGCGCCGGCAAGGCGGACTTCGCGGCGCTGGGCTGAGACTGGCAGCGTGCAGCGTCTCTTGCGCCAGGAAGGGCAGTTGAGCCGCAAATGAACGCCAATGGACGCAAATGCACAGGCTCTGTCTGCATTAGCTGTTGGGGATGGCCAAGTCATTGAAGTGGCGGGTAT
>DYRB01000267.1:0-2503 GCA_020718945.1 Lamprocystis purpurea
TGGGCCATGTGGGTCCGGGCTAGGTCGTTCTGTCCCAGTGCCCGATAGGCCTGGGCCAGGGGCCAGTGGGCCTCCGTGGCTTGAGGGTCCGCGGCCAGGCTCGCCTCCAGGTGGGTGACGGCGTCCCGGTGGCGGCGCTCCAGGTTGGCGATCTGGCCGAGATAGAAGTGGGCCGCCGCCGCAAGCCCCGGGGTCTGTGCCGCGCGCTCCAGGTGGGTCCTGGCCTCCGGCAGGGCGCTGCGGTCGAGTTGGACCCTGCCCAGACGCAGGTACAGGGGCGGATAGTCCGGGCTCAGGCCGCGGGCACGCTCCAGGTAGGTCAGTGCCTGGTCGGCATTGCCGCTCATCAGGGCCAGGTAGCCGGCGTAGTAGGGCCAGCGGAACTCGTCCGGGTCCAGTGCCTGGGCATTGCGGAAGGCCGCGTCGGCCGGGGCCTCCACCTCCCGCAGGACCAGCAGGGCCCCCAGGCGCCCATAGGCCCGGGCCATGGCCTTGGGGTTGGCGTCGGCGGCCAACAGCAGGTCGGCGACCTGGCTGCGGGCGGCCTGGATGGCCTCCCGCATCAGGGGTTCGGCCCCGGACAGGTCGGACTCGGGGATGGGGGCCAGCCGGGCGGTCCAGGCCGCCGGGGGCTGGGCCGCCGGGTCGGCGGCGACAGTTCCGGCCAGACACAGGAGCAAGGCGACCAGGGTGCGTGGGGTCATGGGCTTACTCCTCCCGGCTGCTCGACGATGATCAGGCTGTCCCTATCCTCTGGTGTGAAGGTCTGCTCCTGGCCGTCCGGCCAACGGACCCTGAGGGTCTCGACGCGGTCGGCACTGCCCAGGCCAAAGGTCAGGGGCAGTTCCACGGAGGAGAGGTAGCCCCGGGCCGGGAACAGGTCCCGCACCTGGGTAACACCGCCTGCGGTCAGGCTCACCTGGGCCCCGATGGCGGAGGTATTGGGTGCGCGGCCCTTGAGCTGGACCCTCAGCCAGTGGTGACCGGTGTTCTGGTCGTTGCGCAGCAGGGCGGGGCGGCGGCCGTTCTGGGTGATGAGGATATCGAGGTCCCCATCGCCGTCGATGTCCGCCGTGCTGATGCCGCGCCCCACCAGTGGATTGGGCAGATCGCCGCCCTGGGTCACCGGGACGAAGCGTCCGGGGCAGGCCTCGCCGCAGTTCCAGAAGAGCTGGGGTGGCTGGGCATAGGTCTGGCTCTGCTGGACCCGGTTGATCTCGTGCTCCAGGTGGCCATTGGCGAGCAGCAGGTCTTGCCGGCCATTGAGGTCATAGTCCAGGAACAGGACCCCGAAGGTCAGGGGGATGCGCGAGGCGGGCCCCAGGCCCTCGATCACGGCCTCATCGACGAAGGGGGTGCGGCCCTCGGAGGTCACGAACAGTGACGACATCTCGTTGGCGAACTTACCCACCGCGATCCCGGCCTCCCCGTCGTTGCGGAAGCGGGCGGCGTCGATCCCCATGGAGCTGGACGACTTGCCGTTGCGGTCGAAGGCGATGCCCTCGAAGATCCCGACCTCCTCGAAGCGGCCGTCCCCCAGGTTGCGGTAGAGGAAGTTGCGGACCGTGTCGTTGGCCACCGCCAGGTCCGTCCAGCCGTCCTGGTCGTAGTCCAGGGGGACGACGCCCAGCCCCTTGCCCGCCGGACGGCCTGAGACTGGGTCCGTGACCTCGATCCCGGCCGTCGCCGATACGTCGGTGAACTGCCCGTTGCCCTCATTGCGATAGAGCCGATTGTGGGTGCCGATGAAGTTGACGGGGGCCCCGTAGGCGCGGCCCAGTCCGGTGAGGCGAAAGTCGATCTCCAGGTCGATGGTCCTGGACCAGCGCACATAGTTGACCACGAAGAGGTCGAGGTCACCGTCGCGGTCGTAGTCGAGAAAGGCGGCGCTGCTGCTCCAGGTGTCGTCGCCACCGACCCCGGCGGCTTGCGTGACGTCGAC
Source organism: Lamprocystis purpurea (assembly GCA_020718945.1). GTDB lineage: Bacteria > Pseudomonadota > Gammaproteobacteria > Chromatiales > Chromatiaceae > DYRB01. The sequence goes on from DYRB01000267.1 coordinate 1,943, forward strand.
GAAGCGGCCGCCAAGGTTGCGCAACAGCAGGTTGCGGTTGAGACCGGTCAGGTAGATGTCCTCCCATCCGTCGCCGTCGTAGTCCCCCACGGCCACGCCCATGCCGTACAGGTTCAGGTCCAGCCCGGCGGCCTGGGTGACCTCGGTGAAGTTGCCTTTGCCGTCATTGGCGTAAAGGGCCTGGGTGGGGACAGGCCCTGCCGGGGTCTGACCCTCCCAGTAGCGGGAGTTGACCAGGAGCAGGTCCTGGTCGCCGTCGCGATCATAGTCCAGGAAGGCGGCCCCACTGCCGATGGTCTCCGGCATCAGGCGTTCGCCATAGGCACCGCTGAGGTGCACGAAGTCGATGCCGGCGGCCTGGGTAATGTCGGTAAAGGTCACGGCCGGCGGCTGGTCCGGGGGCGGGGCCGGCAGGGTCGGGGCGGCCACCTGGGCCTGCGCCACCGGCTGCTCCTGGGCCGGGGGGTGGCGCAGCCAGTACAGGACTATGCCGACCACCGAGGCGGCGATGATCGCCACCAGAGAGAGGATGAAGGCGCGGCGGATACGGGCCTCGCCGCG
>DYRB01000267.1:2603-4964 GCA_020718945.1 Lamprocystis purpurea
GCCACGGCCTCGGCGGCATGGTTGGCCGCCGGATTGGCCGCCCTGTGCCGGGTGATGGCCTGCTCGGCGATGTTGTCGTCGGGACGGTAGCGGTTGTGCAGGGCACGGTGCCCCTCGGCCCCGGCGGCGTCCCCCAGGTCCGCCAGTACCAGGGCCAGGTGGTTGTGGGCGGGGGCGTACTCCGGGTCCAGGGACAGGGCCTGCTGGAGCCGCTGCCTGGCCCGTCCGAGGAATTCGGCGCGGGCCTGGCGACGGGCCTCGCCCCGCTCGATCCGAGCGCGTTCGTAGAGGGTACGGCCCAGTTCGGTCAGCATCCGGTAGTCGGCGCCAAAGTCGAAGCCCCGCTCCCTGGCATCCGGGAACCGGGTCTCCGCCAGGGCCTCCAGGTCAGCGATAGCCCCGTCCAGGTCACCCAGTTCCCGTTTGACCAGGGCCGAGTACCAGGCGCGCACCCAGGGCGGCGCGGGCGGGTCCATGCGGGTTGCCCGATCCAGGGCCTTGGCGGCGGCGTCGAGTTCCCCCTCACGGAAGTGGACGCGCGCCAGGTTGAGTGGCCCATCGGCCCGCCCCAGGCGCTCCACCTCGGCAAAGGCGGCCGCGGCCTGGCGCAACCCGCCCTGCTTGCCGGTCTCGCCGGCCTCCCGCAGCAGGCCGATGCCGTAGTCGTTCCAGCGCTCCCACTCCGGGGTGACGGGGCTGTCCTGGGCCGGGGTCTCTGGGGCGCCGGCCAGGGGCAGGACCAGAGAATCCGTCGCCAGGGTGGCGATGGGTAGGTGATTGCCGCTATAGCCTGCACCCTCGACGAAGTGCAGGAAGCGGCTGTCGAACTTGCGGTAGTGCAGGGCGGCTTCGATGGCGATGGGGCCGCGGGCATCCGCCGGGACCTGAAAGGCGTAATGGATCACCGCGGCCGCGCCGGGTGGGATCTGGTGGTCGTAGAGGGCGACGGCGATGTCCTGGACGTTGCGCCGCTCGATGCGGTTGCCCTCCCGGTCCAGGACATAGGCATTGAGGAACCAGCTCCAGGGGTCAACGGCCCGCTCCCGATCCAGGCCCCCGGAACGGCCTATGGTGCGCTCGCCGTCCCTAAGGGTCAGGTCCAGCCAGAGTTCGTTGGAGTCCGAGGTCCCCTGGGTCAAGGCATGCCCCATGCCGGTGGTGCGCACCACCAGTTCCAGGAGGTAGCGGCGTCCAGGCTCCAGGCCAGGCCGCGCCGGGCGCAAGGGGGCATGCAGGGCACCATCCATGGCCCCGTCCTCCTTGAGGGCGAAGAGGTCCAGCCGCGCCGCCTTGGCCAGGACCTCGGAACGTTCGTCATTGCCGTCGGTGCGGTCGAGCATCCTGGGTACCGCCGTGTTGGCGGCGGGGAAGAGATGGTCGTGGACGCTGCGCTCGCCCCCCGGTGTGCTCCGGGCCGCCGGGTCCTGGGATGCCAGGAGCGGCATGTGGCAGTCACCGCAACCGGCCTTGGCCTGTGGCGGGTAGTAGAAGCTGTCCACCCGGTGGCCCGAGACCCCGCTCAGAAGAAAGCTGTCGTAGTGATTCTGGCCGCGCAGCCATCGGTAGTGATTCAGGGCCTGGGGCAGATGCACCTTGTGGCAGGTGGAGCAGAAACCCGGGGCCCGGTGCAGGGGCCTGAGCAGGCTCTGCTTGTGCAGTTCGGGCTTGGCCCGGATCGACTGACGGTTCAGGGCCTTGAGCAGGGGGTGCTCAGTGCCCTCGAAGGGGTACGGGGGCGGGTTGGCCAGGCGATAGGCGCCGTTGCCCTGGGGCCCGCCGATGTCGGCGATGGCGTGACAGGTCATGCAGGTAATGCCGGCCTTGGCCCCCGGGTCCGCATCCGGGTCATAGCCCGGATCGTCGAAGCGCCCGGAGTAGAGTGGGACCGGATCGTGGCAGGCGGCGCACAGGCGGGCGGCCTCGACAGTGCCGTCCCGGGCCAGCAGGACCCGCCGGGTCTCCTCGACGCTCGCCCGATAGGCCGGGTTGTTGAAGGAGCTCATGGCATGGACGCCGGCGGCGTGGCGCTCGGCAATGTCCGGGTGGCACTCGGCGCAGGTGCTGTCGGAGGCTAGGCGGGCGATGGGGATGGTCCCGGTGGCTGGGGTCTCGGCGAGGGCCGGCGGGACCGGACTGACCCAGCCCGGTGCCGCCGGTACCAGGGCCAGGTGCAGGGCCAAGGCGCCGAGGCCTGTGGCCAGGGCCCCGGCAGACCAGGCCAGGCCGGCCTGCCAGGCGAGCCTGGGTCCAGCCAATCGGTGCAGGACAAAGAGCCAGACGGCGGCCAAGGGGGTCAGGACATGGGTCCAGTAGGCCAGGGTTCGCAGCCCCTGATCGTTCAGGGCGAGACCCTCGAAGCGG
>DYRB01000268.1 GCA_020718945.1 Lamprocystis purpurea
GGTCGAACTGGGGCCCCTAAGGACATACCCGGCCTGGACAAGGCCCAAAAGCAAAAGGCCCCGCATCCAGTGGATGCGGGGCCTGTTGGTTTTTTTGGCGCTCCCTAGGGGATTTGAACCCCTGTTACCGACGTGAGAGGCCAGCGTCCTAACCACTAGACGAAGGGAGCGGATCGAAATCGCGAAAGCCGGTATTATACCCGTATGCCACGAACCCTCAAGCAGCACATCGCATCTTTAGGCCAACGCCTGCTCGGCCTGGTGTCTCCCGCCCTTGGCCCGTCGGCCCTGAATCAACCGCCGCCGGACCAGCCGCCGCCCCTGGTGGACCCGGACCCACCCCATTGGACCGAGCCGGACCCGGCCCCGCGGGGACGCAGGCCCGGGCCGCGCCTGGAGCGCCAGAAGGCAGCACCGGCCCCCAACAAACCTAGGGCGCCGCGCCCCGGCGAGCCGCGGATCGTGGCCCGCTCCGAGCACAACATCTCCCGGGCCAACATCAGCCCGAACGCCCTGAAGGTCCTGTACCGCCTGCGCCAGGCCGGTTACCAGGCGTACCTGGTGGGCGGCGGGGTGCGCGACCTGCTGCTCGGGCGCGAACCCAAGGACTTCGACGTGGCCACTGACGCCGAGCCCGAGGAGGTCCGCACCGTCTTCCGCAACTGCCGCCTGATCGGGCGGCGTTTCCGCCTGGCCCATGTGCACTTCGGGGCCGAGATCATCGAGGTGGCGACCTTCCGCGGCCTCAACCCGGACGTGGAGGACGCCGACCGCCGGGTCGAGAACGGCCTGATCGTGCGCGACAACTCCTACGGGACCATCGAGGAGGACGCCCTGCGGCGGGACTTCACCGTCAACGCCCTCTATTATGACGTGGGCGACTTCCGTGTCCTGGACTACACCAACGGCCTGGAGGACCTGAACGCCGGGCAGTTGCGCTTGATTGGCGACGACCCGGAGCGGCGCTACCGCGAGGACCCGGTGCGCATGCTCCGCGCCGTGCGCTTCGCCTGCAAGCTCGGCTTCTCCATCCACCCCAGTTGCGAGCGCCCCCTATGGGACCTGGGCCACCTGTTGCAGGACATAGCCGCGGCCCGGTTGTTCGACGAACTGCTCAAGCTCTTCCAGGCCGGCTTCGCCCTGGACGCCTTCGAGAAGCTCCGCCATTACGGGCTGTTCGGCCAGCTCTTCCCGGACACCGAGGCTTGCCTGGGCCGCGAGGAACACGAGTTTCCGCTGACCTTCGTCTCCCGCGGCCTGGCCAACACCGATGGGCGCGTCGAGCAGGGCCTGTCGGTGACCCCGGCCTTCCTGTTCGCCGTACTGCTCTGGGAGCCGACCCGCCAGCGCTACGAGGAGCTCCTCGACCGCGGGCGCGAGCCCATCGACGCCATGATCCTGGCCGGCAGCGAGATCGCCACCCGCCAGCAGTCCCGGGTGGCCATCCCCAAGCGCTACTCCCTGCCCATGCGCGATGTCTGGGAGTTGCAACCACGCCTGGAGCAGCGCCAGGGGACCCGACCCCAGCGCATGCTGGAGCACCCCAAGTTCCGCGCCGCCTACGACTTCCTGGTCCTGCGCGCCGCCGCCGGGGAGGCCGATCCGGAACTGGCCGACTGGTGGACCCGCTTCCAGGGCGGCAACACCCAAGACCGCTCGCGCATGATCGATGCCGGCCCAAAGAAGCGTCGGCGCCGCCGCCGTCGGCCCAGGGATGGGGGTGCGGCCCCCGAGGCGGCGGATGTCGATTGAGGGGCTGCCGGTCCCGCAGATTGCCTATGTCGGGCTCGGCAGCAACCTCGGCGACCCGGTGGACCAGATCCGCCGCGCCCTGGCCGCCCTGGCCCGACTGCCGCAGACCCGCCTGACGGCCGCCTCCAACCTCTACACCACCGCCCCCATAGGCCCCCAGGACCAGCCCGATTACATCAACGCCGCGGCACGTCTGGAGACCCGACTCGCCCCCCAGGACCTGCTCGCGGCGCTCCTCGGTTGCGAGGCGGCCCAGGGGCGACGCCGCGACGGGACCCGCTGGGGGCCGCGCATCCTCGACCTGGACCTGCTGCTCTACGGCGAGGCCGAGCTCGACCTGCCGGGGCTGCGCCTGCCCCACCCGGAGATCCGCCACCGCGCCTTCGTGCTCATCCCGCTCGGGCAGATCGCCCCGCCGGGTCTGCATATCCCAGGGCAGGGGACCCTGGCGGACCTGCTGGTGGCCTGCCCGGCGGCGGGTGTGGCCCCCCTGTCCTACCCAGCCCCGACTTGTGACCCAGACCCGGGGCTGGCAAGATCCTGATCCCCAGATCGGCCCGGGCCCCCATAGCCCAGCGACCGCTCCCCAGTCCCCACCGCGGAGGCCACATGCCCAACCCCCGGGTCACCGTCTCCACCCTCGCCGCCCTCAAGGCGCGAGGGGAGCCCATCGCCTGCCTGACCTGCTATGACGCCAGTTTCACCCTCCTGCTGGAGCGCGCCGGGGTGGAGGTGCTGCTGGTGGGTGACTCGCTGGGCATGGTCCTCCAGGGCCAGGAGACCACGGTCCCGGTGACCCTGGACCAGATGGTCTACCACTGCGCCTGCGTCGCCCGGCGCCGGGGGCGCGCCCTGATCGTCGGCGACCTGCCCTTCCTGACCTACGCCACCCCGGAGCGGGCCCTGGCCGCGGCGGCCCGACTGATGCAGGAGGGCGGGGCCCACATGGTCAAGCTGGAGGGGGGCGCGGCCATGGTCCCGACCGTGGCCGCCCTCACCGCCCAGGCGGTGCCGGTGTGCGGGCACCTGGGGCTGCTGCCCCAGTCGGTGCACAAGCTCGGCGGCTACAGGACCCAGGGCCGCGACCCGGCCGGGGCCCAGGCCATCCGCGACGACGCCCTGGCGCTGCAGGCCGCAGGTGCCGGGCTGCTGGTGCTGGAGTGCGTCCCCGCCGCCCTGGCCGCGGAGATCGCGTCATCGCTCACCATCCCGGTGATCGGCATCGGCGCCGGGTCCGGCTGCGACGGCCAGGTCTTGGTCCTGCACGACATGCTCGGCCTGAACCCGGACCGCCCGCCGGGCTTCAGCAAGGACTTCCTGCGTGGGCGCGACGACGGGGTCCCCGGGGCCATCGCCGCCTATGTGCAGGCAGTCAAGGCGCGCTGCTTCCCCGGCCCAGAGCAGACCCCGGCCTGAGGCTCGCACCTCCCGACCCGGCAACCCACAGAGGCCACCATGGAACTCGTTGATGACCTGACCACACTGCGACGGCGCGTGCGCGCCTGGCGGCAGAACGGCGAACACATAGCCCTGGTCCCGACCATGGGCAATCTCCACCGCGGCCACCTGCGCCTGGTGCAGGAGGCCCGCGCCTATGCCCAGCGCACCGTCGCGACCATCTTCGTCAACCCCATGCAGTTCGGGCCCCAGGAGGACTTCGGCGCCTACCCGCGCACCCTGGCCCAGGACCGCCACCTGTTGGAAGAGGAAGGCACCGACCTGCTGTTCGCCCCCACGGTGACCACCGTCTACCCCAGGCCCCCGGAGGAACAGACCCGGGTCGAGGTCCCTGGACTGTCCGACATCCTGTGCGGGGCCAGCCGCCCCGGGCACTTCGTCGGCGTGGCCACGGTGGTATGCAAGCTGTTCAACATGGTCCAGCCGGACCTGGCGGTGTTCGGGGAGAAGGACTTCCAGCAGTTGCTGGTCATCCGCCGCATGACCGAGGACCTGTGCCTGCCCATCAACATCGTCGGCGTCCCCACGGTGCGCGAGGCCGACGGCCTGGCGCTGAGTTCCCGCAACGGCTACCTGTCCCCCGAGGAACGCGCCCGGGCCCCGGCGGTCCATCGGGCCCTGCTGGCCGCCGCCGAGGGGCTGAAGGCCGGACAGGGGACCGACGAGGTGGAACAGCGGGCAGCGGCGGAGTTGGAGGCGGCTGGGCTCGCGCCCGACTACGTCAGCGTGCGCCGTGCCCTGGACCTGGCCCTGCCAGGACCGGCGGACACCGACCTGGTGATCCTGGCCGCTGCCCGCCTGGGCAAGGCGCGCCTGATCGACAATCTGCGCTTTTCCAGGGCCCGGTGACCCGACGGTCGGTTATTGTGCACTGCAACAAAAGACTTGCGCGCGTGCGCCGCGGATCTGTAATAATGGCGCCCGTTTTATCAGGTCCAGCCCCTTACCACACGGGATGACGGAGGATTTCCGCCGATGCAACTCACCCTGCTCAAGTGCAAGCTGCACCGTGCTTGCGTGACCCACGCCGAAGTGGACTACGAGGGCTCCTGCGCCATCGACGAGCACCTGTTGCGCCTGGCGGGGATTCGCGAGTACGAGCAGATCCAGATCTACAACGTGACCAACGGCGAGCGTTTCACCACCTACGCCATCCGCGCCGAGGGCGGCTCCCGGGTCATCTCCGTCAACGGCGCCGCCGCCCACAAGGCGGCCCCCGGCGACCGCGTCATCATCTGTGCCTACGCCGCCATGGACGAGGCCGAGGCCGCTACCTTTAGCCCCAGCCTGGTCTACCTGGACCAGCACAATCGGGTGGTACGCACCGGCGACGCCATACCGGCCCAGGCGGCCTGAGGGCTTCCGTTCGCTGGTCGGGCTTCCCTGGCCACCCGGGCGAGCGGCTCGGACAACGGCCGGCAAGCGCTGCGTCCCCCGAGGCAGGCCCCCAGGCCCGGCGCATTCGACCATCCCACCCGACGCAACGCGGCGCATCCCCTCCCGCCGCCTTGGCCCCGACCCTGACCGGTGCCATCATGCACCACCCTGCTGCGGCGCCAGGACCCACCTCGCCATGCTGACCTCTCTCCGCCTGGACGGCTTCAAGGGCTTCGCGTGTCTGGGTCTAGCCAGGCGCGCCCGAGCCCCGGGGATCGGACCTCGCCGATCCAACGCATTGAGACCAATTTTGCAGCCAGGGTCGCTGCCCAGTGCGACAAGGTAATTGA
>DYRB01000269.1 GCA_020718945.1 Lamprocystis purpurea
CCGCCGCGTCCTCCTGGCCCTGGCTGATGCGGTAGAGGGTCTCGCGCAGGCTGGTCTCCGGCGGGACCACCAGGGCCTGGCGGTGGGTCAGGGTGCGCAAGGGGGCCTGGTCCGGGCCGCCGCCCTGGTCCACCGGTGTGGGTTGGCCGCTGAGGCTGTCGGTGTCGGTCATGCTGGGGTCTGCCTGATCTGCTGGAACGGGTGGGTCAGGCCGGGCCGGCCAGCAGGGCCTTGGCCTTGGCGACCAGCTCGTGGGTGGAGAAGGGCTTGGGCATATAGGCGTCCGCCCCCAGGCCCAGGCCCTTTTTCTGCTCGGCCTCGCGGCCCTTGGCGGTGAGCATGAGGATGCGCACCGCGGCCAGGTCCGGGTCGCCGCGGACCTCGGACAGGACGGCGAAGCCGTCGAGCTTGGGCATCATGACATCCAGGATGACCAGGTCCGGGCGTTGCGCCCGGATGGCCTTGAGCCCCTCCTCGCCGTCCCGGGCCACGCTTACCGCGAAGCCCTCGCGCTTGAGCAGAAATTCGAGGGAAATGACGATATTGGGCTCGTCGTCAACGATCAGGACGCGGCTGGTCATGGGTGCGCTTCACCTGGGGGTCTGGGCTGGGTTGGGTCTGGGGCCAGGGCGGGCAGGTCGAAGCAGAGGGTAGCACCTTTTCCCTGGCCCCCTTCCGCCCAGATCCGCCCGCCGAAATTCTCCACGATCTGGCGGCTGATGGGCAGTCCGAGCCCGGTGCCTATGGGCTTTTCGCCCCCGCTGGAGGCCTGGCGGAACTTCTCGAACACCAGGTCCAGCTCGTCGGCCGGGATACCGCGGCCGTTGTCCGCCACACACACCCGCAGCCGCTCGCCGTCCGCCAGGCGCAGCAGGCGCACCTCCACCAGGCCCCCGGTCTCCGGGACGAACTTGGCGGCGTTGGAGAGCAGATTGACCAGGACCTGGACCAGGCGGTCACGGTCGGCCATGACCATCACCGGGCCGGCCTCATCGGGTCCGAGGTCCAGGGCCAGCTCGGCCCCCCGGCCGGACACCAGTTGCCCGGTGGCGGCCACCGCCTGTTCGATGATCTCCTTGAGGTCCACCGCCTCGATCATCCAGTCGGCGTGGCCGGACTCGATCTTGGCCAGGTCCAGGACCTGATTGACGAGGCGGGACAGGCGCTCGGTCTCGCTCACCAGTATCCCCAGGAAGCGCTTGCGCTCGCCGATCTCGATGTCCGGGTCGTCGTGGAGTATTTCCGAGAAGGCGCGGATGGAGGCGAGCGGGGTGCGCAGCTCGTGGGTCACCGAGGACATGAAGTCGTCCTTCAGCCGGTCGAGTTCCGTCAGGCGCCCATTGGCGGCGCGCAGCCCCGCCGTGGCCGCCTCCAGCTCTCGGGACTTCTGCTCCAGTTCCCGGCTGTAGGCGCGGATCTGGGACGCCTCGTCCAGGATGTTGAGCACCTCGTCGATACCGAGCGCCTCCTCCTCGGTCACCGAGGCGACCATGACCCGGGCCGAGGCCCCGCCTATGGCCCCGGAGAGCAGGGTCTCGGCGAAGTGGACGGTTTGGGCGTCCGCCGGCAGGGCCTCGGGGCTGACCACCCCGCGGGTCGCGGCGAAACCCGCGAAGGCGCGGCGGGTGCGCTCCGGGCCCAGGAAGCGCGAGGCCAGGCTCATCAACTCGGCGATCTCAGCGCTGCCGCGCCAGATGGGCAGCCCCGCCGGGCGCCCGTGCTTGAAGGCGTCCACATAGGCACTCGCCTGGGCCGCCTCCACCGCATTGGGCGAGCGGCGCGAGGAGACGGCCAGGAAGATCAGGACATTGGCCGTCAGGCTCCAGAAGAGCGTGTGGGTGATCTCGTTCCAGCCGGTGAGCCCGAACAGGGCCTGGGGCTTGAGCAGGGCCAGACCGAAGGGCCCCGGGTCGAGGAAGCCCGCCGGGAGCCAGCCGGACTTGGCGAAGGAGGGCAGCAGCAAGGTGTAGAGCCACACCAGAAAGCCCGCGGACAGCCCCGCCAGGGCCCCCTCCCGGGTCCCGCCCCGCCAGTACAGGGCGGCGATCACCTGGGGGGCGAACTGGGCCACCGCGGTGAAGCTGATGAGCCCTATGGCCACCAGGGCATAGGCCTCCCCGGCCAAGTGGTAGTAGAGATAGCCGAGCAGCAGCACGGCGCCTATGGCCAGGCGGCGGATGAGCAGCAGCACCCGGCCCATGTCGGCGTCCATAGGCCGGCCCTGCCAGCGGCGCAGCAGCAGCGGCAGGACCAGGTCGTTACTGACCATGGTGGACAGGGCTATGGTCTCGACTATGACCATGCCGGTGGCCGCCGAGAGCCCGCCGATGAATACCGCGAGCGCCAGCCAGGGCTCCTGGAAGGCCATGGGCAGGGTCAGGACGAAGGTGTCCGGGTCTACGCTCCCGTCCGGGAAGGCGAGCAGCCCGGCCACTGCTATGGGGATGACGAACAGGTTGATCAGCAGCAGATACAGCGGGAACAGCCAGATGGCCCGGCGGATCTGTTGCTCGCTGCTGTTCTCCACCACCGTCACCTGGAACTGGCGGGGCAGCAACATCACCGCCAGCCCGGCCAGGAGCGAGGTGGCGAACCAGTTGGTCGGCGAGGTGATGGTCGGGTCCAGCAGGGGTGCCACCCGGGCATTGCCCGCCGTCGCCGGCAGGTCCGGGCCGCCGAGGGTGTCACTCAGCCCCAGCAGCCCCAGGGTGACCCAGATCCCCACCGCCAGGAAGGCGGCCAGCTTGACAATGGACTCGAAGGCGATGGCCGCCACCATGCCCTCGTGGCGCTCGCTGGCGTCCAGGTGGCGGGTGCCGAAGACCATGGTGAAGGCCGCCAGCAACAGGGCGACGACAAAGGCCGTGTCCTGCCAGAAGGGCAGGTCCAGGCTCTGGGGCATGAGCACCGCCGGGTAGTGGAGCAGGATGGTGAAGCTCCAGGCGATGGCCTTGAGCTGCAGGGCTATGTAGGGGATGACCCCGACCACGGCGATCACCGTCACCAGGCCGCCGAGCAACTGGCTCATGCCATAGCGGGAGGCGATGAAGTCGGCGATCGAAGTAATGCGCTGGGACTTGCTGATGCGCACCATCTTGACCAGCAGCGAGCCCCACAGCAGGGCCATCAGGGTCGGACCCAGATAGATGGTGAGGAACCCCAGGCCCGTGGCCGTGGCCCGCCCGACGCTGCCGTAGAAGGTCCAGGCGGTGCAGTAGACCGCCAGGGACAGGGCATAGACCGTCGGGCTGCCGATGACCGAGCGGCCCTGGTCCGCCCGCCGGTCCGCCCAGTAGGCCAGGGCGAACAGCAGGCCCAGATAGGCGCAGGCGACGGCGACGATGAGGGGCCCGGTGATCAAGGCCGCAGCCTCCCCTCAGGCCGGGGCATCAGTCCCGCCCCCGGGAGACGATCCAGGCGGCGAGACCGATCACCAGGCCCCAGACCCCGAACAGGTACAGATAGAGCGCCGGGACCCCGAGCAGGTCCGGCACCGCCTCGAAGCGCAGCACCAGGGGCGAGAACAGCGCCAGCAAGGCCGCCAGGAACAGGACCAGCAGGCGTTGGCGCGACAGGATCGCTCTGGGCATGGGCTGGGGCGCTCGGGCTTGGGTCCGGGGGGGTAGCGGCGGAGTATAGAGTGCCTGCGACGGGCGGGGACAGGGCGCACAAAACCGAGGCCGGCACCGGCGCCCCCCTGGACCACCGGCCTCCCGCCGGCACTGGGTCCTTGTTGGACCGCCGGCCTCTGGCCGGCAACCGGGTCCCCCGGCGTCCCGCCGGGGGTATGCAGCCACCCCGCCTAGCCCACCAAGGCCACCGTCGCCTCCCCGGTAGCCCGATCAATCACCAGATCCCCTGGCGCAACCGCAGCCCGAGTATGTCTTCAACCAGGAAGTGCAGTGGTAGCCTCCTTCCGTCGTCGCCACCCACTAGCGACGCGCCACTCCCTGCACCCAGGCCCCGGCACATCACCCCTCACGCCCATTCAGCCCCCTCCGAGAGGGCCACCTCGCCCCCGTCCATTCTGGTCGGCGCCCTCGCGGGGCTTGCGACGGCCCTCCCGGCGATGCTAGGTTGGCCCCCGATTCAGCCGCCCGTGGCCGCCCGTGCGGTTGAACTTCCTAGCCCCGGTAGTGCTCGTCGTAACCATCGCGCATCGGCGCCAGGTCTACCGGGACGGGAACTAATACCCCGTCACGTTCGGTGGTGCTTGCAGTGGCCACTCTGATCAGCCGGGAGCACGCTACGCCGACCGACCGACAACTCCTGAGCATCAATCATGACCAACGCCGAGCTTGTCTACGAGCATCTTAAGAAGCTGCCCGAGTCTACCTTGGGAGAGGTATTGGACTTCGTGGAGTTTCTGGAACAGAAGCAGCGTCCATCCGGCCATGCACATCACCCAGGGGGCGAGGCGGCCAAGGGACCGCGCCAGCCGGGGTCGGCGCGGGGACAGGTTTGGATGGCCCCCGATTTCGATGCGCCCCTGGAAGACTTCAAGGACTATCAATGATCCTGTTGCTCGACACCCATGTCTTGTCCAGCGGAACTTGGCGCTCAACGAATTCCGTTGGATTGGAATCGAGCCCGCGGCTCTGTCTGTCTTGCAAGACCTGAAATTCCATCACCGCGACCCATTCGACCGGCTGCTGATTGCCCAAGCGATTGCGCTGGGGTGTCCGATCCTAAGCGCGGACCCCCTATTCAGATCCTATCCGGTCGAATGCATTTGGCAATGACTGGCGGCCCCAAGGCCCCCAGGGGAGCCGCTCGCCTCTGGTGGCGCCTTGGATGTCTCCGGAAAGCTGCCGTACAGTAACGGCATGATGACAGCCCATGCCATCAGCCGCCCCCACCGCTTGGCTCGAAGCCCGCATCAGCACCGAACTGCACGCCATGCTCAAGCGTGCCGCGGAGATTCAGGGCCGC
>DYRB01000270.1 GCA_020718945.1 Lamprocystis purpurea
GATGCCGGCGCTCCCAGTGGCCGGCGCTCCCGGTGGCCCGCGCTCCCGGTGCCGGGCGCTCATGGCCCCTGTGCCCTGTGGGGACCGCGCCGGGCATCGGTTGATGTTGCAGGTACTGGGGCGCGACTGGACTCGGCGCTAACCGTCGGCGCCCCTTTCCGGGATAATCGCCGCCCAACCGCAACCCGCGAGGACTGACCCCTGGCCCTTTCCAGCCCCCTCGACCTCTTCGGCGCCCTGGTGGACTCCGGGGCCTGGCCGGCCCTGCGGGTGATGCTGCATGTCGCCTTCTTCCTGGGGGTGGCGTTCATCCTCCGCCACATCCTGGGCATGACCAGGGCGGAGGCGGCCCGCGGACCCCAGGGCCGACCCTGGTGGCTGCCGCCCCTGGGGCTGGTGGCCCTGGCCCTGCCCTTCGTGGCGGTGCTCGCGTACCAGGCGAGCTGGCAGCTCACCGGGGTGTTCCGCCCTGAGTTCGTCGCCTTCATGCAGTCCCATGATCGGCGGGAGTTCAACCCGGCCCACCTGATCCAGCGCGGGCGCATCCTGGATCATACCGGCGAGGTCCTGGCCTACAGCCAGGAGCAGGGCGGCAAGGTCTCGCGCATCTACCCCTATGGCCCGGCCTTCGCCCACGCGGTGGGCTACACCCACCCGCGCTTCGGCGTCACCGGGGCGGAGGCGGCGTCCAACATCCGGCTCAACGGCGGGGCACCGGACAACCTGGCCGCCTGGGGCGAGCTGGGCCGCCACCTGCTGACCAAGACCAAACGCCTGCGCGGCCAGGACCTGGTGCTCAACCTGGACACCCGCCTCCAGATCACCGCCCTCCAGGGCCTGGGGGGCCGGCGGGGGGCCGTGGTGATGCTGCGCCCCCGGGACGGGGCCATCCTGGTCCTGGCCAGCGCACCGACCTTCGACCCCAACCAGATCGGGCCCGGGCTCTTCCTCGGCGAGGCCCCGGGCAAGCCCTTGCTCAACCGGGCGACCCAGGGGTTCTATCCCCCGGGATCGACCTTCAAGGTGGTCCTGGCGGCCATGGCGGTGGAGTCCGGGTTCAGCGGCACCCTGCATTGCCCGGCGGAAGGGTTCACCACCTCCAAGCGTTACCCCAAGATCCGCGACCACGAGTTCTATACCGGCGGGCGGCGTTGGGCCGGCCACGGCAACCTGGACCTGACCACGGCCTTTGCCGAGTCGTCCAATGTCTTCTTCGCCCAGCTCGGGGTCCGCCTGGGCCACGAGGCCATGGCGGACGCGGCGGGGCGCTTCGGCTTCGACCGCCAGGTGCGCCTCTATCCGGGGGCGGACCGGGCCGGCAACATGAGTACCGGGCGCATGCCGCACTTTGCGGCCAAGGACCAGTACGGCGTCGCCCAGGCGTCCATAGGCCAGGGGCGGGTCCTGGCGACCCCGGCCCACATGGCCCTGATCACCGCGGCGGTGGCCAACGGCGGCCTGGCCATGCGCCCGCGCCTGCTGGCCGACGAGCCCCCGGCCCAGCTCGGCCAGTACATGACCCCCGCCACCGCCGCCCGGGTGGGGCGCATGATGCGCAAGGTGGTGACCTCCGGGACCGGCAAGGGCATCGAGACCCCGGACCTGGCCATCGCCGGCAAGACCGGGACGGCGGAGAACGCCCATGGCCCGTCCCACAGTTGGTTCGTCGGCTTCGCCCCGGCCCAGGACCCGGGCCTGGCGGTGGCGGTGCTGGTGGAGCACGGCGGCTACGGCTCGGCCACAGCGGCACCCATAGCCCGGGACCTGCTGGTCCAGGCCCGCGACCTGGGGGTGATACGGTGACCCCTGAAAAGCGAATTCAGCCGCAAATGGGCGCAAGAAACGCAAATGGATCATTCGGTTGGCACTTGCCCTGCCGCTACCCTCAGGGTGCGTCGGGCGCCGCCCCCAAGTCCTTATTTGTTTGCGTCCATTTGCGTTCATTTGCGGCTCGACTGATGTTCTTAGCATGAGCGCTATGCCCCCCGACCTCGCCCAAGCCTGGGCCCTGCGTCGGCCCGAGCGGGTCCTGCTGCTGTGGTGCCTGCTGTGCATGGCCATCGGCTTCGCCCTGGTCCTGGGTTCGGTCCACGCCGAGGGTCGGACCCTGACAGGGAACGACCTGTTGCCTCTGCTGAGCTATGCCCTGGCGTTGGTCGGGGTGCACCTGTTCCTGGTCCTGACCCGGTTCCGCGGCGACCAACTCCTGGTGGGGGCGGTGGCCTTTCTGGCCGGCTTCGGGCTGCTGGCCCAGTACCGCCTGGGGGCCTTCAATGGCCAGGACGGCCTGGCCCTGTACCTGTTCCCCGGTGGGGTCCTGGTCATGCTCCTGGCCATCGGGGCCTTCATGGGCGGGCGCTACCGGGTCCTGGGGTCCTGGCCCTGGGTCTGGGGCGGGTTGTCCCTGGTCCTGGTGGCGGTGCTGCTGGTCACAGGGCAGCGCTTCCGTGGCGGGGTCTACGCCGCCGGGCTCATCACCCCCACCGAGGCGCTCAAGATCAGCGTCATCCTGTTCCTCACCGGTTACCTGGCCCGCTACGGCCAGGCCCTGGGGGACTGGGGGCGGCGCCTGTATGTGCCCCTGCCCCCCTGGCGCCCGCTCTGGCCCCTGGCCGCCTTCTGGGTGACCCTGACGGGGCTGCTCCTGGCCCAGAGGGACCTGGGCATGGTCGTCATCCTGAGCCTGACCCTGCTGGTCCTGCTCACGGCGGGGACCCGGCGCATCGGCTATCTGGTCTACGGGCTGCTGGCGGCCGGGGGCCTGGGCTATCTGGTCATCGAGGTCTTCGAGCACGGCCAGCGGCGCATCGAGGCCTGGCAGGACCCCTTCGAGGACCCGACCGGGGACGGCTGGCAGATACTCCAGGGGCTGTCGGGGATGTACTCGGGGGGGCTCTGGGGCGAGGGGTTCGGCCAGGGGAGCCCGGGCTATACCCCGATTGCCGGGTCGGACTTCGTCTATTCGGTGGTGGGCGAGGAACTCGGCTTCGTCGGCTGCGTCCTGGTGCTGCTGTTCTTCCTGGTGATCTTCGCCCGGGGGCTGCGCATCGCCCGTCACGCCGCGGACCGCACCGGCATGCTGTTGGCCGGCGGGGTCACGGCGGTGCTGGCCACCCAGACCTTCCTCAACGTGGGCGGGGTGACCAAGCTGGTGCCCCTGACCGGCATCACCCTGCCCTTCATCAGCCACGGCGGGGCCAGCCTGCTCACCGCCTTCACCGCCCTGGGGCTGCTGTTGGCGGTGTCCGATACCGCAACGAACAGCCCGCGCAAGTCGGCCCAGACCCAGGCAGGTCCCAGGCCCAAGGCCAAGCCTCGGGCACGGACCCGGGCGCCCGCTCCGGCGCCGGTCCCACTCGTGGACGAGCCGCCCGACGAGACCGAGGCAGGGGCTGTTCCCCATGCGGCCCCCAAGCCGGCCCCGCGGCGCAAACGGGCGCCCAAGCGGGCGCCGGCGCCCGAGGCCGACGGGCCGGATTGAGCGGCAGTCGTAGAGGAGATCAGTCGAGGGGGCTAACCGTCGGCATCGGCCAGGACCCCGGCCACCCGCTCGCGCAGGACCGGTATCACCTCGGCCTCGAACCAGGGATTGCGCATCAGCCAGAGCCGGTTGCGCGGGCTCGGGTGCGGCAGGGGGAACAGGTCCGGCGGGTAGTCGCGCCAGGCGGCCACGGTGGCGGTGAGGGTTGCCTTGCGCGACCCGGACAGGTAGTAGGCCTGGGCATAGCTTCCGATGAGAAGGGTCAGGCGGATGTCCGGCAGGGCCAGGCGCAGGCGTGGGTGCCAGAGTGGCGCGCACTCCGGGCGCGGCGGCAGGTCCCCGCCCCGCCCGCTGCCGGGGAAGCAGAACCCGGCCGGGGCTATGGCGATGCGCGTCTCGTCGTAGAAGGCTGCGCGGTCCAGTTGCAGCCAGTCGCGCAATCGGTCCCCGGAGGGGTCGTTCCAGGGGATGCCGGTCTCATGCACGCGACGGCCTGGGGCCTGACCGACGATCAGGAGCCGTGCCCCGGCCCCCGCCCGCAGCACGGGGCGCGGCGGGTGGGGCAGATAGGCGGCGCAGACCCGGCAGGCGCGAATATCGGTGAGCAGGTCGTTCAGATCGGGCTCAGGCACTCGGGACCTCCCAGGGTCGGGCCCCGGGGCGCCCCGGGTCCCCAACAAAGGTCAGAGGGTGGCGCCAACTGCGCTCCGGTGATCGATGCAGGCGGCACGACCGCCCGGTAACGGCCTGGACCTTCCTGAACCGGGCGAGCCACCCGGCGCAGTCGCCGGCAGCGGGGTTAGGAGGCGCCCCGCGCGTCGGCCTGATGCCCCTGCTCCTGGTCCAGGTGCTCACTGATCCAATCGCGGATCTGGTGTGTCGACCTAGCCCCGCTGAAGCGACCTCGCTCCTCGCCGTTCTGGAACAGGATGACGGTGGGGAAGCCGCGCAGCCGATAGTGCCCGGCGAGCTTCATGTTGTCCCCCTCGTCCACCTCGATCTTGGCCAGGCCCAGCCCCCCCTCCGCCTCGCCGATGACCCGCTCCAGGTGGGGCGAGAGGGCATGACAGGGCGGGCACCATTCGGCCCAGAAGTCCGCCAGGATCGGGCGGGTATGGGAGGCGACGATGACATCCTCCTGGAAGCGATCCAAGTCCACGGGAAAGACGTTCGGGCTCGGGCGACGACTGTGGGGCATGGGTCTTGGCACCAAGGCTGGATAAGGTGGCCAATATTAACAAGCTCTTGGCCGGCGCGGGCATTCAGTGCCCCCAGCCGGCAATTCCAAATTCGAGATCATCGCTTAACGCCGCGGCCGGAAGCACCGTGGGAGCGCCGCCTCGGCGCGACCGGGCGAAGCGCAGCGAGCCCGGTGGTCACCACACTACTCCGTCGCGGCGAGGCGCCGCTCCCACGGGCACCGATCTGGCCTCCAAATTTGGAATT
>DYRB01000271.1 GCA_020718945.1 Lamprocystis purpurea
GCTCCCACGGTCGGCCTCCCGGTCGAACCAACACCTAATGCAGACATAGCCTTGGCATTCGGGTGAGGCGTCGCTGTGTTCAGGGGTGGGGCCGGACCCGCAGGTCAGGGATCCGATGGGGTCGCAGGGTCGTACCAGGTCAGATGGGGGCCAGCACCGCGGTCCACCAGGACCCGGCCTGCTCGCACCGAATCGGTGCACTCTGGGACCCCCGCGCCGACCCATCCACCGAGAGGGCAGGCAACGCCCCTGCTTGAGCCAGGGCGACGGGGCCTGAATGTTGCTGGCATGCGTCATGCCGGAGATACAGCACCTTAACCCCCAAGCCCGGAGGACGCCGTCATGCCAGACCGCTACCAGGACTCTGCACCCCGGACCCCAGCCCCAGCACCCCAGGGGGACCCCCGCTGCGGGCAGCCGGCCCTGGAACTGGTGACCTGGGCGACGCCAGGCCAGGCCAGGCCGGGCCGATTCGACCGCCAGATCGAGGCCCAGGTGCTGCGCAGCCTCGGCCACTTCGGACACTGACGGGCACATCCGAACCCCCGGCGTCACCTGGCCCCTGGACCGCGCGGGTCAGGCGGCGCCGGGCGGTCCCGGCGGATTCGCGACCCGCCTCGCAAAACGCACAACCCAGGGGCACACCCTGCACCTGACCCTGGTCCCAGGGGACCGCCACCGGGCCTTCCACCTGGGCCCGCCCTGGGTCACTGCGAGTCCCTTGGAGGACCCGCCCTTCATCCCCGAGGTCCAGGTGTTCGACGAGGACAGATGGCGCCCGTTGAGCGCCCCGGCGGACCTGACGGCGGCGGGCTGAACCTAAGAAAGGCAGTCGAGCCGCAAATGAACGCAAATAAACAAGGACTTCGTGTTGGCCTCCGGTTCACCCTGCGGGTGGCCTGCGGACTCTGCATGACTGACTGACCCATTTGCGTATATTTGCAAAGTTTGCGGCCGAATTGCTCTTTCTGGGCTTAACGGTCAGGCCCCGGACTCAGCGCCCCGGGACCATCTGCTGCATGATGCCCATGGGGTTGATCTGCTCGATCTGCTTACCCCCGGACTGGATCACCGCGGACATGCGGTCCACACTCGCCCGCATGCCGCGCACATCGCCGGCCATGACGTCCACCCCGGCGCGGATGCCGACCACCTGCTCGGACAGGACCGAAATGTCGGTCCCCATGCGGTGCATGTCGGCGGCCATACTCGATATGTCCCGGGTCATGCTCCCCATGGACTGGGACATGTCGGACATGAGCTTGAGCAGAAACGCAAAGGCGGCGGCGGCGAGGAGCCCGATCAGGGCGGTGATGACGAAGCGGGCGGTGGACGACATGGCGGAATCTCCCTTGAGCGGCGGCCGGTTGCGGCCTGGTGGGGGCGCACCTAGCATGGCACAGCCTGGGCGGACCGCCCAGGGCGGCGGCGATCAACCCGGGAGACCAGGCAGCCTGAGAATTTGGGTGCATGCGGCTGCTCGTACAAGGGGGCGACTGAGCCGAGTGCGGGCCCAAGGCGACACTCCGGTTTGATCTTTGCCCCCTAATAGCGCATTGTGCGCGGTTTCTCCGGCGCCCGTGACCGAGCCAATCCCGCCTCGGCGCAACGCCCGCCCCCAGAGGCTTGCTCGACCATGGCTACCCCAGACGCCCCCTCCGACCCGAGCGTCGGCACCCCTGACACAGAACCGACCACCCCTGCCCAGCTCGGCCAGGACCCAAACCCCGCAATCACCACCGCGCCGCCCGCGGTCGAGGCCGCCGCCCCGCAGGCCCAACCAGAGCCGCCGCAGGCCCAACCAGAGCCGCCGCAGGCCCAACCAGAGCCGCCGCAGGCCCAGGCCGAGGCCCCACAGGCCGAGGAGCCCATCGAGGCCGACCCGACCCCGGCGGAGCCGATCACCGCCGCCGAGCCGGCACCGGCACCGGTTCAGGCAGCGCCTGCTGACGTGCCTGCCGCCGGCCCTGCGGAGCCCGAGCCCCTGAGCTTCGACACCCTGGGCCTCCCGCCCCTGGTGCGCGACGCCCTGCGGGTCCTCGGCTACGAGGTCCCCACCCCGATCCAGGCCGAGTGCATACCGCACATCCTGGCCGGGCGCGACATCCTGGGCCAGGCCCAGACCGGCACCGGCAAGACCGGGGCCTTCGCCATCCCCCTGGTCAGCCGCATCGACCTGGAACAGCCCGACCCTCAGGTCCTGGTCCTCACCCCCACCCGCGAGCTGGCCCTGCAGGTCGCCGAGGCATTCCATAGCTACGGCCGCCAGCTCCCCGGCTTCTCTGTCCTGCCGCTCTACGGCGGTCAGTCCTTCGGCGTACAGATCCGCCAGCTCCAGCGCGGCGCCCACATCATCGTCGGCACCCCGGGCCGGGTCATGGACCACCTGCGTCAGGGCTATCTCAGCCTGGAGGGCATCCGCACCCTGGTCTTGGACGAGGCCGACGAGATGCTCAACATGGGCTTCTTCGAGGACATCGAGTGGATCTTCGGCCAGGCCCCGGCGGGGCGGCAGGTGGCCCTGTTCTCCGCCACCATGCCCAACGCCATCCGCAAGGTGGCCGACGCGCACCTGACCGACCCGGTGCATGTCAAAGTGGCGTCCAAGACCGCCACCGTGGACACCATCGAGCAGCACCACTGCGTGGTCACCGGCTACCACAAGATCGACGTGCTCACCCGGGTCCTGGAGGTCGAGCCCATCGACGCCATGCTGGTGTTCGTGCGCACCAAGAACGCCACCCTGGAGGTCGCCGAAAAGCTCACCGCCCACGGCTTCTCCGCCGAGGCCCTGAACGGCGACATGACCCAGGAGGCCCGGGAGCGCACCATCACCCGCCTGAAGTCCGGCAAGCTCGACATCCTGGTGGCCACCGACGTGGCCGCCCGCGGCCTGGACGTAGACCGCATCAGCCATGTGGTCAACTACGACATCCCCACCGACCCCGAGGCCTATGTCCACCGGGTCGGGCGAACCGGGCGGGCCGGGCGGGCCGGCAAGGCCCTGCTGTTCGTCCAGCCACGGGAGCGCAACATGCTCCAGGCTATAGAGCGGACCATCCGCCAGCGCATCCCGCCCCTGGCCCCGCCGTCCGCCGAGCAGGTCTCCGAGCACCGCATCGACCGGCTCATCGCCACCCTGCGCGCCACCAAGGCCGAGCAGGACCTGGACTTCTTCTACGGCCTGGTGGCCCGCATCGAGCAGGAGCAGGAGATGAGCCTGCTGGATGTGGCCGCCAGCCTGACCTACCTGATCCAGCGCGAGCGCCCCTTGGAGGTCCGCGAGGACAAGCGCCCCGAACCCCGTCAGGACCGCGGCGGGGAGCGGGGCGGGGAAGGCCGCCCTGAGCGGCGCCCCGAGCGGCCAGACCGGCGCCCCGATGCCCGCCCGGACACCCGAGCCGACACCCGGGGCGAGCGTCCCTACCGCGAGCGCGGCAATGAGGACCGCCCCTACCGGCCCCGCGACGAGGGCGCCCCCCGCCCGCCCTACCAGGGCCAAGGCCAAGGCCAAGGTCAGAGCCAGAGCCAGAGCCAGGGCCAGCGCCAGCGCCCGCCCTACGGCCAGGACCGCGGCCCCGGCTCGGACCGCCCGCGCCCGGCCTATAGGGACGACCGCCAGCCCTTCCGTGCCGACCGCCCCGAGTTCCCCCCACAGGATCGGGACGGCAACCGCGACCCGCGGGCGGACCGCCCGGCACGCCCGGGTCGCCCGGACAGCGGCTACCGGGAGCACCGCCCCGAGGGCGCCTGGCAACCCGGTCCCGACCGTGACGGTAACCGCCGGGATGATCGCCCGGCTCGCCCGCCCTTCCAGCAGGGCGGCGAGCGGCCCTTCACGCCCAAGCCCTTCGGCGACCGGCCCTTCGGTGACCGCCCGGCCGGGGACAGGCCCTTCCGCCCCCGCCAGGAGGACGGTCCGCCCAGCCGCGGCGCCGGGCCACGCCGTGACTCGGTACCCATGGTCAACTACCGCATCGAGGTCGGGCGGCGCGACGGCGTCACCCCGCGGGAGATCGTCGGGGCCATCGCCAACGAGGGCGGGCTGGACGGGCGCCACATAGGGCGCATCGACATCCAGGACGACCACTGCACCCTGGACCTACCCGACGGCATGCCCCGGGAGCTCCAGGCGCACCTGCGCAAGGTGCGGGTATGCGGCCGGCCGCTCAACCTGACCCAGGTCGAGGGCGGCGCTCAGGGCGGCGACAGACCCCCGCGCCCGCCGCGCAAGCCGCGTCCCGAGTAGACCGACCCGGCCGGGCCCCCGGGCCCGGCCTGCCCCCTACCCCACCACCAGCGAACGCCGCGCCGGCCAGCACCCATGACCATCACCCCCAAGCAGCGCCGCTGGCTCAAAGGCCAGGTCCATCACCTGAAGCCCGTGGTCCTGCTCGGCCAGGCCGGGCTCACCGAGCGCGTGCTGGCCGAGATCGAAATCGCCCTGGCCCACCATGAACTGATCAAGGTCAAGGTCGCCGCCGGGGACCGGGAACAGCGCGACGCCATAGTCGCGGAGATTGTCGCGCGCACCGGCGGCGACCTGATCGAGCGCATCGGCAACATGGCCTCCTTCTACCGGGCCAATCCAGAAAAGAAGGCCCCTCTCAAGCTCCCCGCCGACTGATCCCGGGCATGACCCGAGCCGGGGCCTGGCCCGGAGCGCACCTGTCAGCCCAGAAGAAGCAGTTGTCCGCAAATAAACGCAAATTAACGCAAATGATTCAATGGGTTCCCTGAGACCTTCTCGGCACCCGGAAGGTGATCTGGGTGCGAACGGTAAGTCATTCTTTATTGGCGTTTATTTGCGTTCATTTGCGGACGAATCGCTCTTTCCAGGGTCAGCAGTTTGACCCAGAGCCCGTAAAGAAAGGCTATGTCTGCATTAGGTGTTGGTTCGACCGGGAGGCCGACCGTGGGAGC
>DYRB01000272.1 GCA_020718945.1 Lamprocystis purpurea
GCTCCCACAGTCGCGCCGAGGGCGGCGCTCCCACAGTCGCGCCGAGGGCGGCGCTGCCACAGTCGCGCCGAGGGCGGCGCTGCCACAGTCGCGCCGAGGGCGGCGCTCCCACTGGGACCTTAGGGGCCATCGGGGTCTCTCCCATGGTCGTCCTTTGGGGGCTGCGCCAGACTTGCGGCGGCCACGGGTTCGTCGGGCGGCATCAGGGCCTCGAAGCGGATGGCCTCCGGCGCGATGCGCAGTCCCCAACGGGTGCGCGGGCGACCGCCGTCGGCATGGATCAGGTAGGGCTGGGCGAGTGGGGGGCCCAGGGCGTTTTCCAGGGCGGTGTTGGTCCTGGACTTGCGCTGCTCGAACCAGTCCTGGCTCATGCCCCCCGCCAGGGCGTCGGCGACCCGCTCCAGGTCGCCGGAGAGGTCCCCGACGCTGCGGCGGTACTCGGCCAGGTACTGCTCGGCCAGGCCCTCGGTGTCCCAGCGCGCGGGGTGCAGGCCCTTGAGCCGGCGACGGGCCATGAGGGAGAAGAAGGCTAACGGCGCAGGGGGGAGCGCTACGACCTCGCCGGCGGCACGGATACAGCCACCGACCAGGTCTATGGCCAGGTCGGGCGGGGCCAGGGCGCGTTGGGCGGCGGTTACCGCCTCGCCGAAGCGGGCGACCCCGGCAATGAGGCGCTGGGGCAGACCCTCGCGCAGGCGCAGGAAGGGGATCTCGGCCAGGGTCACCCGGGCCTCGGCGGCGTCCACGAGCTTGTTGTCCCGGGTGGTCATGACGCGGCTCACCGGGGCCGGGTAGAAGAACTCCCAGTTCGACTCGAAGGGCTCGGAGACCAGGACATGGGACAGGCGGTCCTGGGGCCGTCCGAACAGGCTCAGGGCATAGCCGGCGTAGTAGCCCATGGTCTTGCGCCCGCCGGCGATGGAGACATGCAGGGCGCAGTCGGGATCGGCCGTCAGGGAGCGCACACGCTCGGTGATCTGATCGGCGGCCTGGCGGCTGTCTTCGACGGAGCGGACATCGCCCAGGGGGTGGCCGTCGGCGTCGCGCACTATGTGGATGTGCCCTGGGTCGAAACCGATGGGCGGGAGGGCGTAGTCGGCGCTCAGGCGATGGAACCAGCCGGGCTGGGCGGAGAGCAGGGCGAGGCGGACCCGTTCTGCCCCTTCCATTGTGGTGACCACCTCGACCCGAGTGGGTATCCAGGGTTTGGGGCTGTCCACTGCCAGGGCGAACAGGGCCTCGGTGATGACCTGGGGCGACAGCCCGGTGACCAGCAGCAGGACCCGGGTCTGGTAGTCGTGGGGTGATCGGGTCTCGCCGGTCTCGACAGTCATCAGGACACCTGTCCGGTTTGGAAGGGGGTAAAGGGGAACCGGGGCGTCCCTGCCTCCCTGGCGCTGCGGTACGCCGCCGGTTCGGGGGCCAGAATGCCCCAAGGGGTCGGCGGTTGGGGTGTGCGGCAAGCTTGTCGCTGACCTGCGGCCTCAGAGGGGGTCGAGGGCATAGGCCCCCAGCCCGAAGCTGGTGCCCTTGCCTACATGGACCCATTGCCCGTAGTCCAGGGCCGGCCAGAAGGCGGCGAGTCCCGGACCGGTCAGGTGCAGTTCACCCAGCAGCCCGCCCATCTCCATCAGGGTGTCCTGGCGGCTGGAGTAGCGGGTCCAATCCTGCCAGCGCAGGGCCCGGTGCTCGATCTGTACCCCCTCGGCCTGGGGCCTGAGCCGGTCCCAGGGGGCCCCGGACCGGACGGCGTAGTGCTGGGCCAGCAGGGAGATCCGCTCGCCCAGGGGGTACAGCAGGTGGGCGGGCTCGAACTCGGAGGGGCCGACCAGATGCCCGCGGCGCTTGATCCGCAGGGGCGTCAGGAGGCGTAGCCGGACCCGCGATGGTGCCGGTGGCGGCTGGGGTAGATCGGCCGGGGGCGTGGCCAGGTAGGCCCCGGTCTCGGGGGTGTAGACCGGCGTCCAGTCGCCCGCCCCCAGGGTCCTTTCCCGTTCCAGGGCGGCGACCCGGAAGCGACTGCCGCCCTTGCCGAGACCCCGTTGGCCGGCCGTCTGCAGGGCCCCGATGAGGTAGGGGACCTGGGCCTGGGCAGGGCCGATCAGGTTGATGCCGAGGGCAAAGGTCTCCCCGGGGGCTAGGGTCTCCCCCAGGGCCTGGACCTGGTCCAGGACGAAGGGGTGGGGGAGGCGGGTATAGCGCCCGCCCGCACCGCTATCGGCGGCGGGGCTCTCGAACAGGGTGGAGTAGACGCAGGTGGTGCGCAACAGGCAGCCGTCGCAGACCGGCTGGCGGGTCACGCAGGCGGTGCGTCGCAGCCCGAAACCGAGCAGGCCGCGGAGGGCGGAGCCGGCGAAGGCCGGCAGGCGAATCGGGTCCAGGGCTTCCAGGCGGAAGCAGAAGCGCGCCACATCCGGCAGCCGCGTGGCCGCGACCGGGCTGGCGGTGCCGGTCGATGTCTCCATGGGTACCCCCGGCGGGCGGGGCGACTGTCCCTATTGGGGATGCTCGCCCTTTGGTTGTTCGTGGGGGGATGGTAACTGGGGGCGGGGGGGGTTGCATAGGCTGGGTCAGTCGCGCCGGGGCGGCGCTCCCACGGGGAGGGGCGGCGCCCCAGGGAGGCACCGTGGGAGCGGCGCCTCGGCCGCCGTTCCAGACGCGGCTCTACCTCCTCCCTCCCTGGAGTCGTCGCCGCGACCAAGTCCGAGCAGGGCCCTTGGTTTGGGTCAGTCGCGCCGAGGCGGCGCTCCCACGAGGAGGGGCCTCGGTTTGGTCAGTCGCGCCGAGGCGGCGCTCCCACGGTGCATCCGGCCTCGGCACCAAACGATGGTCTCAAATGTGGAATCGCTGGGGACAGTCGCTCAGGTGGGTTGGCTGGCATGGGGCTCGGGGTCAGGCTGTGGGTCCGGTGCATCGGCTACCGAAGGCTTGGGAGCGGAGCGGCCGAACCAGCGGCGCCGTGCCTTCTTTTTCTTGGGGCGATGAGCTTCTTGGCCGAGGGGGCCGCCTCGGTGGGCGGGCGAGCGGCCTCGAACAGCTCGAAGGCCGCCTCGTTGCGCAGCATCATCACCTTGGCCTCGTCCACCCGGGATTGGAGCTTGATGACCTTGGGGTTCTGCTCCGTGTAGCGGCTGCGTGCCTCCTGCAACTGCCATTCGTAGTCGCTCAGGCGGATTTTCAAGGGGTTGCGGTAGACGGAGGAGGTGACCACCATCTCCGGCTCGCCCTGGACCGCCTTCTCGATATGGGCCAGGGCCTCGCGCAGGGCCTGGGTCTCGGCGATCTTGGTGTTGAGCTCGGATTCCTGGCCGACCAGGCTGCCGAGCAGGACCTGGGTCTCGGCGCCGAAGTCCGAGACCTTCTTGTTGGCCTTGAAGGCGCGCATCTCGGCGGTGACGGCGCGCAACTCCTTGCGGGCGGATTCCAGTTGGGCGCTGTAGTCCTGGAGCTCGAAGGGCTTGGACCCGCCCAGGGAGAACTTGTCCTGGCGGGTGTGCACCATGACCGCGGCGGCGGCCTCCCACTTGGGCTTGATCAGGGTGACGGCCATGACCAGGAACAGGCCGGCGATGGTGAAGTCGATCCCCGCCGCCAGCCAAGCGCTTGATGATGCCCCGGGCCAGGCGTTTGACGTCCAGGCCCGGCCCCTTGGCCGGTTCCTCCTCCTCGCCGCCCATGCCTGGGAAGCCGGGGAAGGGCATCGGGGCCTCGTCCCTGGGCTCGTCCCGGCGTTCGGCTTCGTTCGCGCTGGGGCCGGGGTCCGGGGTCAGGTCGAAGGAGGGCTCGGCCAGGTCCCAGGCGGCCTCGCCCGTCCCAGAGCCGGCGCCAGAGCCCAGCCCCTCGTCGGGAAAGTGCGAGTCCGACCGACCGGGCGGCTCGCCCTGTCCGCCTCGCCCGCCCAGGCCCGAATAGCTGTCGCGGGCGCGCAGCTCCTGGGTCACTGGGGGTCCACCCCGGCGGTGCTCGCCGTCTGACCGGTCTGTCACAGCGCACAAGCCCCCGCGTGCCCCGCGGTGCAAACTGGCTATAATCCCGCATCCGCGGGGGTCTGCCCCTGGCAAAGCCTGGCCCGGTGCGGCCGATCAAAACCAGAACCAAAGAAGGAGAACGATAGATGAAAGTCTCAGACGCGATGAACCACTCGGTGCGCACCGTTGGTCCAGATACCAAGGTCGTAGAAGTGGCCTCTCTCATGTGCATGTATCGCTTCCACGGCCTGCCGGTGGTGGACGAGGAGAACCGCCTGGTGGGGTTCATCGCGGAGAAGGATGTCCTCTACAGCCTGTTCCCCAAGATCGACCGGCTCATGTCCGAGGGCATGGCCAATGTGGACCTCGACGACGCCATGGGCGAGTACAAGAACGTCCTGGACCTGCCTACCTCGGCCCTGATGGCGCGCAACCCGATTTCGGTCCCCTCGGACATGCACCTGCTGCGGGCGGCGACCGTCATGGTGCGCCACGGCTTCCGCCGCATCCCGGTGGTGGACGACGGCAAACTCATGGGTGTGCTGAGCCTGGGCGACGTGCACAAGGCCATTTTCCACGCCAACATGTCGGGCAAGCTCAAGAACTAGGCCCGCCCCCGGGCAGGCCCCGCCCCCCCCGGGCCTGTGCCCATGCCACGCCTGTCCGGCGAGTGCCCTGCCCATGAATGCCAGGTCCAACCTGATCGAGATTGCCGAGACCGTCATAGCCGCGGCGGAGCTGCTGGGCTGAGGGGTGCTAGACATACCTCCAGCCTACTGAGGTCGCATGGCCCTAAGCGGACATAAGGCCGCGGACCCGCTCGAGCAGCGCGGGCAGGGCCCCGGCTACCGGGGGGGAGAGGTCGTAGAGGCCATAGTCGAAGGCGTCACCTGAGACGGTGACCAGCCAGGCCTGCGGGCGGCGGTCGTAGAGGGTGTCGGCCCAGGCGA
>DYRB01000273.1 GCA_020718945.1 Lamprocystis purpurea
GGCCCTGGACCCCGGTTACCCCCTTGGCCTGTTTGGGGCACAGGCTGAAGGCGTAACGCAGGCAGTGTTTGGTGATCATGAGCGAGACCTCGCCCGGCTGGGCGTGGGCCTCGTAGGCGGGCTCGATGCGTCCAACCCCATGACGGGCATAGAAGGCGCGGGCGGCGGCGTTGTAGACGTTGGCGAGGTAGGTCAGGGCATCCTGGGGATAGACCGGCGGGGGCTCGGCCTCGGGCCGACGCAGCGGACGGACATAAGCCGCCAGCCGAGCGGCCTCCAGGCGCTCCACCGCATCCCGGCGCAACCGATTGGCGGCGGAGGCGGGGACGAACCAGGGCCGGGTCCAGGCCAGGTCGATGTCCGTCAGCTCGAAGTCGGTGGTGCCCAGGCGACCAATCTGGTCGCGCAGCCCGGCCCCAGCGCGCTGCGGGTCCCGGGCCGGCTCCCAGGGGCAGGCCAGGGTGGCGCTGGCGCTGACCCCATCGGCGTCGGTCAGGGTCAGGGCCAGGCCCTCGACGGTCTCGGTGAGGCGGGCGGAGACGGGGATGCGCCGCTCGGCGGAGTCGCGGTTCAGGGCCTGCTCCCAGGCGTGGTCCCGGTTGCGGCTGAGGCCCAGGCCCGGGCGCAGCCCCGGCAGGCTGGCGATGGGCTCGTTGGGCCAGACCCGCCAGCGGCCCTCCCCGGCAGGCTCGGCGCGGTTGGCCTGGAGCCCGACCACGGCACGCTTGTGGAGATAGGTCAGGCCGTCGCCGTTGGCCATGGCCTCCCCGGTCTCGACCTCGAACCAGTCCGGGCCGACCCGGGCGACCGTCCCTAAGGGCAGGCCGACGAAGGAGGGGCTGTCGAAGGCCCCGATGTCGGCCTGGCGCCCGGTGGCGAAGTAGTCGGTGGCGCCGCGGTGGAAGGTCTTGTCCGGGTTGGGGTCGAACAGCAGCCGGGTCTGGCCGCTGGAGGCGCGGGCAAGGCCGGGGCCGGCGTCGATGATGCCGTCGAGCAGACGCCGGTAGTGGCCGGTGATGTTCTTGACGTAGTCGGCGTCCTTGTAGCGCCCCTCGATCTTGAAGCTCTGCACCCCGGCGGCGATCAGGGCCCGCAGGTTCCCGCCCTGGTTGTTGTCCTTCAGCGACAGCAGGTGCTTGTCGAAGGCGACCACCCGCCCCTGCTGGTCCTCCAACGTATAGGGCAGGCGGCAGGCCTGGGAGCAGTCGCCGCGGTTGGCGCTACGTCCGGTCTGGGCGTGACTGATGTAGCACTGGCCGGAGAAGGCGACGCACAGGGCGCCGTGGACGAAGTATTCCAGGGCCGTGTCCGCCGGGACCGCGGTGCGGATGGCCGCGACCTGCGGGATGGACAGCTCCCGGGCCAGGACTATCTGGGAGAAGCCGACCTGGGCGAGAAAGGCGGCCTTCTCCGGGGTGCGGATGTCGCACTGGGTGGAGGCGTGCAGGTCGATGGGCGGCAGGTCCAGTTCCAGGAGCCCAAAATCCTGGACGATCAGGGCATCCACACCGGCGTCCCACAGCTCGCCGATCAGGCGGCGGGCGGGCTCCAGCTCGTCGTCATGGAGAATGGTGTTGAGGGTGACGTAGATGCGGGCCTGGAAGCGGTGGGCGTAGGCGACCAGGGCGGCGATCTCGGCCACCGGGTTGTCGGCATTGTGGCGGGCGCCGAAGGCCGGGCCGCCGATGTAGACGGCGTCGGCCCCGTGACGGACGGCCTCGCGGCCTATGGCGGCGGTCTTGGCCGGGGCCAGGAGTTCCAGACGACGGGGGGGCGGACGGGGGCTCATGACAGGGAGCTGGCCGGCCCATCGACCCGGGTGGGACCCCCATGGATAGTGACCCGATAGCGCCCGGGGTCCTCCGGGTGGCGCAGGATCTCCCCGGTGCGCAGGGGGAAGCTGCCGGCCTTGCGGTCGGCGAAGTAGAGCTTGAGGGTCTCCTTGACTACGGCGAAGGCGATCTCGTCCCAGGGGATCTCGTCCTCACGGAACAGGCGCACCTCCAGGCTCTCGGTGCCGGGCCCGAACCCCAGGTCCAGGAGCCGGGCGCGGAACAGCAGGTAGACATGGTCGATGCGGGGCAGGCTGAACAGGCTGTACAGGTCCAGGACCTCGACCCGGGCGTCGGCCTCTTCCAGGGTCTCCCGGGCGGCCCCCTCGTGGGCCGACTCGCCGCGCTCCATGAACCCGGCGGGCAGGGTCCAGAGGCCGTAGCGGGGCTCGATGGCGCGACGGCAGAGCAGGACGCAGTCCTCCCACTCCGGGATGCAGCCCACCACCACCTTGGGGTTCTGGTAGTGGATAGCCCCGCAGGCCCCACACACATGGCGGGGACGGTTGTCCCCCTCGGGGACCCGCACCCCGACCTGGGCCCCACACTGACTGCAATAGTTCATCTCGCCTGTCCCGTCTTGCCGCAATGGTTCGATTGTATCCCGTGGCGGCGGACGCGGGCCGACTTGCGCCGCTCGCCGCGCTCCCCGATCATGGCGCCTTCAGCCCCGAGGAGCGTCCCATGCAGAGTGTCCACCCCCTGGTCGAGAAGAAGCGCGACCACATAGAGCACGGCCTGATCGCCATGGGCGAGCGGGTCGTCGCGGCCCTGCGCCAGGCCATCGACTGCCTGCGCCGCCAGGACACCGACCTGGCCCAGGCCATCATCGCCGGTGACGATGCCATAGACCAGGACCGCCGCGCCCTGGAGCAGGAGTGCCTGCTGGTCCTGGCGGCCCACAAGCCCGCAGGGCGGGACCTGCGCGCAGTGGGGGCGACCCTGGAACTGGCCACGGAGCTGGAGCGCATCGCCGACTATGCGGTGGACGCGGCCCGCAACGTGGCAGAGATGGGCGAGACCCGCTTCCCCGCCGCGCCCCTGGCCCTGGTGGCACAGATGGCCGAGGCGGCCACCGCCATGGTCGCCGAGGCCCTGGCCTCCTATGGCCACGACGGCGACGCGGCCCGTGCCCGGGCGGCGGCGGCGGGCAATGCCGCTGTGCTGGTGGAGGTGCACGAGGCGGTGGAGGCGGTCATTGGGGCCATGCAGGCGGACCCGGCAGCGGCCCGGGCCGGGGTGCTGCTGCTGTGGACGGTGCGGGACTTCCAGCGGGCGGCGGGGCGGGCGACCAATATCGCCGAGCGGGTGGTCTATATCGCCACCGGCGAGACCCTAGACCTGGACTGAATCAGTCCTCGCGCAGGCTCTTGGGCAGGGTGAGGCTCAGGAGTTGGGCGCAGCCCGGGCCCAGGTCAGCCCAGTCATCGGGCATCTCCAGGCGGGCCAAGGCGGCGGTGGGCATGAGCTTGCCGTCGTCGAGATCATCCACCTCGTCCCCTACCAAATAGGCCAGCAGCCCCTGCAACCCGGGGTTGTGCCCGACCAGCAGGACGGTCTTGGACTGGGCCGGGAGGCGCCCCAGCACCCCCAGCAGGTCGGGCACGGACGCCTCGTAGACCGCCTGCTCCCACACCACCGCCTTGCGCTTATAGTCCAGGCCCTTGCACACCGCCTGGGTGGTCTGACGGGCACGTTCGGCGGGGGAACTGACTACCAGGTCCGGCACTAGGCCTTCGCGGTACAGCCAGGCGCCCACCCGCGGGGCATCCTTCTTGCCGCGCTTGGACAAAGGACGATCAAAGTCGTCGGCGACGTTGTCGTCCCAGTCCGACTTGGCGTGGCGCAGGATGAGGAGTTCGCGGGGCATAGGATAAAGGCTTGGGCTGATACAAGTGGGCGACGGGTGGGTGTCCTAGGACGGGCGTCTTTTTAACACAAAGGAAATAAAAGCGTCACCGTGCCCGGGCCAGGAGCCGTCCCATCAGGTCCAGGGCCTGTCCCAAATAGCCGCCGCCAAACAGATTCAGGTGGTTGAGCACATGGTAGAGGTTGTAGAGGTCCCGGCGGGTGGAGTAGCCGGGGTCCAGGGGCCAAGCCTCCCGATAAGCGGCGTAGAAGTCGCCGGGAAAGCCGCCGAACAGCTCGGTCATGGCCAGGTCCGCCTCCCGGTCGCCATAGTAGACCGCGGGGTCGAAGACCACTGGCTCGCCGCCCTCGGCGAAGGCCAGGTTGCCGCCCCACAGGTCGCCGTGCAGCAGGGACGGGGCCGGGCCATGGTCAATCAGGGCGGGCAGGCGCCCGAGCAGGGCCTCCCCCTGGCGCTGCAAGGCCCCACCGTGGCCATGGCGCGCCGCCAGGTCGAGCTGAAAGCCCAGGCGTCGCTGCGCCCAGAAGCGCGCCCAATCCCGGTCCGGGGCATTGTGCTGGGGGGTCGCGCCTAGGGTGTTGTCGCGCACCCAGCCGAAGCTGGCGCCGGTATGCCGATGCAGGGCGGCGAGCCCGCGGCCGGCGTCTGCCCAACCGGTGGGGCGCCCGCGGCCCAGGTCCAGGTACTCCAGGACCAGCCAGGCCCGCCCGGCGCCGGACCCGCTGCACAGGGGACCTGGGACGCGCAGGGTGGCGGTGGCGGCGAGTGTCGTCAGGCCAGCCGCCTCGGCCTCGAACATGGGCAACAGATCGGCGCTGTTGAGCTTGACGAAGTAGCTGTGAGACCCGCAGGTCAGGACCAGGGCCTCGTTGATGCAGCCCCCACCCAGGCCGCGGGCCCTGGGGTCGGCGCAGGGGTGTCCGGCGGCCCGGGCTATGTCGCCGGCGATCAGGCCCAGGGGCTGCCGCGACCCGGTCATGCCCCCAGGGCCCTCAGGCGCGGGCCGACCGACGCAGCAGCGGGCTGGTGCGCGGGAAGTGGCTGCGCAGAAACTCCATCTGGTCCGCCAGGACGTGGCGGCCCATAAGGAAGATGTACTCGGCGTGGGTCGGGGTGAAGGGGACGGCCAGGAGTTCCAGCCCGGCCGCCTCCGGGGTCCGCCCGGCCTTGAAGTTGTTGCAGCGCACGCAGGCGGTGAC
>DYRB01000274.1 GCA_020718945.1 Lamprocystis purpurea
CCCTGGGCCAGGTCGCAGCCGATGTCTTGCAGGAAGGCGACCTGGGCCTGGTCCTCGACCCCCTCGGCGACCACGGTCAGGCCCAGGGCCTTGCCCAGGGCCACCGCGGCCTTGACGATCTCCGCGTCGCCGCTGTCGGCCAGTATGTCGGCGATCAGGGCCCGGTCGATCTTGAGCTTCTGCGGGTTGAAGCGGCGCAGGTAACTGAGGGACGCATAGCCCACCCCGAAGTCATCGATGGCCACCCCCATCCCCGCCGCCTGCATGGCGGCCAGGGGCTCATTGGCCCTGGCCCCTTCCCGGGTCAGCAGGGTCTCTGTCAGTTCCAGTTCCAGGCAGGCCGGGTCAGCCCCGTAGCGGCGGACCAGTTCCGCCGGGTCCTTGGGCCCATGGCCGTCGTCCGGGGCCAGGGTGGCCAGGTTCACCGCCAGGCGCCCAAAGGGGTAACCGCGTCCGGCCCAGTCTCGGCAATGGCGCGCTGCCTCCGCCAGGACCCAACCGTCCAGACGCGCCACCGCCCCGCGCCGCTCCAGCACCGGGATGAAGTCCCCCGGTTGCAGGGCGCCCAGTTCCGGGTGCCGCCAGCGCACCAGGGCCTCGCAGGCCCGCAGCCGCCCGGTGGCGATCTCTACCTGGGGCTGGAACAGCAGGGTCAGGGCCCCCTCGGCGATGGCCCGGGGCAGGGCATCGACGATCTCCAGTTCCCGTTGCAGGGCGCGGGCCATCTCCGCCTCGAAGAAGGCGTAGCGGTTGCGCCCCAGGTCCTTGGCCCGGTACAGGGCCACATCGGCCTGGGCGATCAGGGTATCGGCGTCCTGGGCCTGGGTGACCAGGACCACCCCGACGCTGGCCCCCACCCGCACCTCCCGCCCGCGGATCTCTACCGGGCGGGCCATGGCGTCCACCAGGCGTCGGGCCAGGGACTCGGCCCCCAGGGGACCGTCCGGGTGGCACTGGATGATGGCGAACTCGTCCCCGCCCATGCGGGCCACCTGGTCCTCGGTGCGGACCTCCGAGCGCAGCCGCTCGGCCACCACGCACAGGAGTTCGTCCCCGGCCGGGTGACCCAGGGTGTCGTTGACGTCTTTGAAGTGGTCGAGGTCGAGCAGGCACAGGGCAAAGGGGGTGCCGTGGCGGCGCAGGCTGGCCAGTTCCCGGGCCAGGGTCTCGCGCAGCAGGTTGCGGTTGGGCAGGCCGGTGAGGTCGTCGTGGAAGGCCAGGTGATGGACCCGGCGCTCGTGCTCCAGGCGCTCGCTGATGTCGCGCAGCGTCACCACGGCGCCCACCAGCTCCCCGCCGTGCAGCACCGGGTTGCTCCACAACTCCACGGGGAAACTGGTCCCGTCGCGCCGCTGCAATGTATCCCCGACCAGGTGGCGCGGCTGGCCGTCCAGGGCCGGGGCGACCAGGGCACAGGGCCCGGGGTCATCGGCCGTGACGCCGCCCTGGCCATGGATCAGGCTATGCACCGCCACGCCGGTCAGGTCCGCCACCGCGTAGCCCAACATACGCGCCGCGGCCGGGTTGACGAAGCTGGTGACCCCGCTGCGGTCGAAGCCGATCACCCCCTCGTTGGTGGAGATCAGCAGCAGGCGCTCCCGCTCCTCGGCCCGGGCCAGGGCCTCCTCGGCCTGGGCGTGATCGAGCACCACCGAGGCGAGGTCGGCAGCGGACTCGATCAGCCGCAGTTCCCGCTGCTTCGGCAGGCGCGGGGCCCGGTAGTACAGGACGAAGGTCCCGAGCACCCGCCCGCCCCGCCCGCGGATGGGGTGGGACCAGCAGGCCCGCAGGTCCGTGGTCAGCATCAGGTCACGGAAGGCGGCCCAGTGGGGGTGGGACAGGATGTCCTCGCACACCACAAGTTCGTTGCGGGCTATGGCCGTGCCCCAGGACCCTACCCCGTCCCCCACCGCCACCCCGTCCACCGCTGCGTTGTAATGGGCCGGCAGCAGGGGGGCGGACCCGATATGCAGGTGGACACCATCCGGGTCCAGGATGTGGACCGCCGGCAACACCTCTGGGTCGGCCTCCTGGATGTAGCCGGTGATGGCGTCCAGGACCTCGCCCAGGGGGCGGCCACGGGCCAGGCGCTCCAGGACCCGGTTACGCCCGTCGAGGACCAGGCGCGCCAAATGGTGCTCGGTGACGTCCTGGGCTATGCCCTGCACCGCCACCACCTGCCCCTCGGGGCCGAACACAGGGGCCTCGGAGATGCGCAGCCGGCGCAGCTCGCCGGACTTGGCCCGCACCTCGAACTCATAGGGCGGTTGGCGCACCCCGGCGCAGGCCAGCTCGGTCGCCTTCACCCCGGCCGCATTGACGGGGTGGGCGCTGAGCAGTCCCCGGTAGTGGGTCCCCTCCAACTCCTCCGGGCGGTAGCCGATCATGGTCTCGCAGGAGGGGCTCAGATAGAGCCAGAGGCCCTGGGGGTCGTGGCGGTAGAACAGGTACTCCCCGCTCAGGGACTCCACCAGGCTGCGGTGGTTGGCCTCGCTCTCGCGCAGGGCCTGCTCGGTGCGCAGCCGCTCGGTGATGTCCTCCTTGACCCCGACGAAGTTGACGATCTGGCCGCGGTCGTCGCGGATGGGGGAGATGGTCGCCGCCTCCCAGTAGATGCCCCCGTCCTTGCGCCTGTTGCACAGCTCGCCGCGCCACACCCGGCCGCTGGCGATGGTCCGCCAGAGCCCGTGGTAGAAGGCCCCGTCCTGGGTCCCGGACTTGAGCACCCGAGGGTTCAGGCCAATGACCTCCGCCTCGCTATAGCCGGTGATGGCGCAAAATCGGGGGTTGACGTACTCGATGGTCCCCTCGGTATCGGTAATGACGACCGACACCGGGCTCTGGGCCACGGCGCGCTGGAACTGGCGCAGGCGCAGGCGCAGGGGCCGCTCGCCCCAATGCGGGGTCGAGACCCTGCGCACCGAGAGACCGACCCCGATCAGGGCCCGCAGGGACAGGACCCCGGCCAGCTCCCCCTGGGCATCGACCACCACCAAGTGGCGAACCCCGGCCTCGGTCATGGCCGCCCGGGCCTCCAGCAGCGAGGCGTCCGGGCCTATGGTCGGCACGGGACCGCCGAGGCGCAGGGCCGGTGCGGTGGCGTCCTGATCCTGGCCGCCCCACAGGGCCACCAGGTCGTGCTCGGTGACCAGGCCCAGGGGACGGTCCCCGTCCACCACCACCGCCGCCCCACCCGGCGAGCCGGCCACCGCCGCCAGGGCCTCGGCCAGGGTTGCCGCCGGGCCCAGACGGGTGACCTCGGGGTCCATGGCCTCGGCCACCAGGCAGGCCCCGCGCAGTTGCTCCGGGGACAGGTGGCGGAAGAAGTCCGTCTCGCTGACCATGCCCGCCGGGGCCCCGTCGTGGCCGGTCACCACCAGGTGGCGGATGCCGGCGCGGCGCATGCGCCCGTAGGCCAGGTCCAGGGGCGTGGCCATGGGCAGGGTCAGCACCGGGGTGCTCATCACCGCCTCCGCCGGGGTGTCCAGGGCCTGACCCCGGGCCGCCAGGGCCACCAGGTCGTGTTCGGTGAGGATGCCCGCCGCCCGCCCCCCGTCGCTGACCACCACCGACCCCACCCGCCGCGCGGCCAGCAGGGCCAGGACCTCGGACAGGGGCGTGCGCACCCCGACCTGGGCCAAGTCGGCGTGGAGCAGGGTCATCAGGGTCTGGCCGGCGGGCGGCTGGGTCAAGCGGAGGGGCTCCGGGCTCAGGTGTGGGGCCTTTGGTCCTGGGGAGCGCCTAGTGTACAGCCCCATAGCCCTCAGGGGAGCGACCGCGGCCTGCGGGCCGACGAGTCCGCATCAGAACCCGAGCGACGGGGCACGCCGGCCCATGCCTGGAAGGGGCTTCCCCCGCCGCTGCCGGAGTCAGCCGCCGCACCTGCCTCGCGGCTGACTCCGGGGTTGGGTAGGTCGCGCCGAGGCGGCGCTCCCACGAGGCGATCACCAGTCTCCGCGCCCCCGGCGGACGCGGAGTCAGGCCCTTGCCCCGGGCCAGAAGACCACCAGCCCCAGCGCATCAAGCCCACCCATATTAATATCGGCAAAGACGATATTAATATGCAATAAATATCGTTTGACCAGGCTTCAACTGCGCCTTTAACCTTAGGCAAAGACCCGGACAGTCTGAGACCCCGACCCCAGACTCGGGATTGCCCTTAGTCGTAGAAGCTGGAGAGAGCGCCATGATCGCCGTGAAAGTCTGCCTGAAGGTCACCCAGGAACCCCTCAAGCGCACCCCAGTGGTGCTGCACATCGACGCGGACGACTCGCAGACCAGGCCGGTGCTGACCGACCGCTCCGGGGTGGCGCGGTTCGAGCTGCCGGCCAGCACCGGCCGGGTCCTGGTGTCCGGGGTCGAGCGGTACCACGGGCGCCTGGACGGGGAGATCCTGGTGGACCTGTGGTCCATCACCCAGCCGGCCGATGACTCCAAGGGCATGCCCGGGGAATTCCCCACCGGCAGCAACGCCTATCCGGGCATGACCACCCGCGCCGTGCGGGTGGGCGACACCGAGGTCCTGACCGACAGCGAGGGCTACCTGGTGGACCCGAGCGACTGGTCCGAGGGATTCGCCCGCGCCGAGGCGGCCCTGGAAGGCATGGAACTGACCGGTGAGCACTGGGATGTCATCCGTCGGCTGCGCGAGCACTACGCCGGGCACGGTGTCCAGGCGACAGTGCGCACCCTGATTGCGCAACTGCGCCAGGCCTGGGGCCCGGAGCGGGGCAGCAACCGCTATCTGCACAAGCTCTTTCCCAGGGGCGGGCCGCAGAAGCAGGGCAATCGCCTGGCGGGGTTGCTGCGGACCAAGGGCGAGCATTGACGGACGGGGGCCAGACTCCGGCGTAGGTGCGAGTTTATTCGCACCGCATGCGGCTTCGGTGCAAATGAAAA
>DYRB01000003.1 GCA_020718945.1 Lamprocystis purpurea
AGCAGGCTGCCGGCCGAGGCCAGGGCGAACAGTTCCAGCGTCATGGAAGCCTCCAGTCAGGGAAGCACGGGTTTAGGGGCAAGGCCTTTGCCTCGGGAAGCAGGGCTTCCCAGACCGGGGTTAGGAGGCCGGTGCGGCGTGGCGAGGGCAACCTCGCCCCCGGGGTGGGTTGCATGGGTCACGGTTCCTTCAGGGGTGACGCTCGAATTCCAGTCTGCCCGCGGCCTGGTAGAGGTCCGCCAAGGCCGATTCGGCCTTGTCATAGAGGGCCGCGAGCTTTGGCTCCTGCTTCATCAGCGGGTGGCTGCCGAGGAACTGGTAGACGTAGTCCAGGGCCACCGAGGCGCGGTCCATCAACTCGAAGTAGTGCCCCTCGTTGATAGGCTGATCCGACTCATCCGCCACCCACTGCTCTCGCCCATCGACCAGGCAGGCTTCGAGCACCGGCCGGCGGAACGCCTGCAAGAACCAGCGAATATCCTCCCGTAACTCGGCCGGGGACTCCCCACCCGGGGCGACCGGATGCTCGGTCCAGCCCTCGATACCACCTGCATCGCTGTAGTAGACCTCGTGGATCTGGTAGGAAACGGAGTCAGGATCGGAAGACGCCTTGCGCACGACCCGGTAGTTCCAATGTGACATCGTTTGCCGCCTCCAATGGTGGATGTTGATGAGCGCCGGACAGCGGACCGGGTCGCGTTCCCCTGGTGGTCGGATATCGGTACGACCCGGCCTGCGCATTCAATCGGGACAAGCCGGTCGGGCGCAAGCCCAACCGCCGAATCTCAGCCAACCCGCGGCGTACCGTCCTTGGCCCTGGGTCCCGGCATGGTGCCGGGACGACGGCTTGGGTGGCTTGCGGCGATTTCGTCACTCTGACGGCGACTGCCGGAGTACAGGTCCCTGGAAGGCTCCGGTGACCTCCGGGAGATTCCCTGGGGCAGGGTGGAAAGCGGTTTGACTGGTCACGCAGTTCCCGAGACTAGACAATCATTCGTGCGACGTGCACCAGACTCGTGAAGCCGTAGGTTGGGCCGACGAAGGAGGCCCAACATTCAGCGGGTTACGCGGCCGGCTGCGTTGGGCTTCGTTCCTCAGCCCAACCTACATCGAATTCTTGCCCAGTCTCTCCCGCTTCGTGACCAGGAAACCCTCATCACCTCACCTGTTCGCAATCTCCAGCCGGCGTTCGACCCGCTCCAACCGGTCCCCGAAACGGTCGAGCCGGATGGACTGCTCGGCCAGGAAGCTGTGGAGGTTCGCCACTTCGCTTTCGAGGCGTCCTATGCGGTTCTTGATCTCGCGCACGTCCTCTCGCGTCTCTCGTTGACTATCCAGAACTCGCTGAACCATCTGCATGAGCAAATCCAGACTCGGCTCGGGCATTTTGTCCTCCAGCAGAACAAGGGCGTCGTGGCGCGATGATAGCGCCTTCTTGTTGGGTCACCTGGGCGGGGGCCTACCCATGCGTCTCGGCGCGAGCCCCGGCCTCCCGCGGTGCGGCAGGGCTCGCTGCCGTGCCATGGACCTTCTCCCGGAACCACTGCATGACCACATAGAGCATAGGAATCAGGAATATACCGACCATGGACGCGGCCAGCATGCCGCCGAAGACCGCCGTGCCCACGCCCCGTTGGCTCGCCTCCCCTGCCCCGTGGGCTATGACCAAGGGGATCAGACCCAGGATGAAGGCGAAGCTGGTCATGAGCACGGCGCGGATACGCAGTCGGGCGGCGTTGGCGGCGGCCTCCTGGATGCTGCGGCCCGCTCGCCGCTCCACCATGGCGAACTCGACAATCAGGATGGCGTTCTTGGCCGCCAGGCCGATCAGCACCACCAGGCCGACCTGGGCATAGAGGTCGTTGGGCAGCCCGGTGATCCATAGGGCCAGCATGGCCCCGACCACGCCGACGACCACCGACAGCAGCACCGCCACGGGCATGGACCAGGACTCGTACAGGGCCACCAGGAACAGGTAGGCGAAGATCACCGCCAGCCCCAACACGGCGGTGGTCTTGCCCCCGGCCTCCTTCTCCTGCAGGGCCGTGCCGGTCCACTCGAAGCCGAAACCGGCGGGTAATGTGTCCGCGCTGATCCGCTCCATGGCCGCCAGGGCGTCACCGGAGCTGCGGCCCGGGGCCGGGCTGCCCTGGATGGTGACGCTCTTGTAGTTGTTGTAGCGCTGGATGAGCTGGGGCCCGAGCATCAGCTTGGGCTCCATGAAGGCGCGGATGGGGACCATATCCCCGTCCTTGTTGCGCACATGGATGCGATAGACGTCGTCGAAACGCGTCCGAAACTCCGCGTCACCCTGGACCTGAACCTGCCAGACACGACCGAACTTGTTGAAGTCGTTGACGTAGTAGCCACCCAGGGTAGCTTGCAGGGCATTGAACACATCCTGGATCGCCACCCCGAGGGTCTGGGCCTTCTCCCGATCGATGTCGAGGAACACCTGGGGGTTGTTGGTGGCCCAGGTCGAGAAGACCCGGGAGAGGGTCGGGTCCTGGTTGGCCGCGATCACCAGGCCGCGCATGACCGCCGCCAGTTCCTCCGGTGGGCGCCCCTGGAGGTCCTCCAACTGGTACTCGAAGCCCCCGCCGGTCCCCAGACCGATAATGGGGGGCAGATTGAAGGGCATGACCCGGGCCGCCGGGATGCCCGCGGTGTTCCTCACCACGCGCTCGATCACCGCCTGGACCTTGAGGTCCGGCGTGGTGCGCTCGTCGAAGGGCTTGAGGCGACCCAGGATGAAGACGCTGTTGGACTGCACCGCGGCGTCGATGATGCTGTAGCCTGGCACCGCCAGCACATAGGCGATGGCCGGGTCCGCCTGGATGATCGCCTCGACCTGCTTGGCCACCTCCAGGGAGCGGTTGACCGAGGACCCCTGGGGCAATTGGACCTCGGCCATGAAGGCCCCCTGGTCCTCTTCCGGGAGGAAGCCGGTGGGGGTGGCCCCGAACAACCAGCCGGTGGCGACGGCCAACCCGGCCACCAGGGCCAGGACCAGGACCGAGACCCGCACCAGTCGGGTGACTATGCCCGCGTAGCCATCGCGGATGCCGTCGATGCCCCGGGACAGGGCCCCCATGAGCCCCTTCTTGTGCCCGCCGGGCTTGAGCAATAGGGCGCACAGGGCCGGGGACAGGGTCAGGGCATTGATGGCCGAGATCAGCATGGAGAAGGCGACCACAGCGGCGAACTGCTGGAAGAGCTGCCCCGTGATACCGGGGATGAAGGCCACCGGCAGGAAGACCGAGAGCAGCACCAGCGTGATGGCCAGTATGGGCCCCGTGATCTGGCCCATGGCCTTCTTGGCCGCCTCGCGTGGCGGCAGACCCTCGGTCTCCATGAGGTGCTCGACGGCCTCCACCACCACGATGGCGTCGTCCACCACGATGCCGATGGCCAGCACCACCGCGAGCAGGGAGATGGTGTTGGCGGAGAAGCCGATCATGAGCAGGAAGGCGAAGGTCCCGACCAGGGCCACCGGGACCGCGACCAAGGGGATCAGGGTCGCCCGCCAACTCCCGAGGAAGATGAAGACCACCACAATGACCAGGGCGAAGGCCTCGAACAGGGTGTGGATGACCTTCTCGATACTGGCGTTGACGAAGTCCGTGGTGTCATAGATGACCTCGTAACCCAGGTCATCCGGGAAGCGCTCCGACAGGCCCTCCATGGCCTTCTTGATCCCCGCCGCGGTGGCCACGGCATTGGCCCCCGGGGCCAGGTAGACGGCCATGGCCGCGGCGTCGCCACCGTTCAGGCGGCTGAAGGAATCGCGCTGCTTGGAGCCGAGCTCCACCCGGCCCAGGTCGCTGACCCGCACCGTGGAGCCGTCCGGGTTGGCGCGCACCACGATCTGTTCGAACTCCTTGACGTCGGTCAGCCGGCCCTGGGTCTGGAGGGTGATCTGGAACTGCTGGTCGGGCGTCATGGGCTGGGCGCCGATACGCCCCACCGCGGCCTGGATGTTCTGGCTCTGGATGGCGGAGACCAGGTCCGCGGGGGTCAGCGACAGGGCCGTGAGTCGGTCCGTGTCCAACCAGATGCGCATGCTGTAATCCAGCGGGCCGAACTGAAAGACCTCGCCCACACCGGAGACCCGCGCCAGGGTATCGACCACGTTGATGGTGGCGTAGTTACTCAGGAACAGGGCGTCGTAGGACCCCTTGGGCGAGGTCAGGGCCACCACCTGGAGCATGGCGGTGGACTTCTTCTTCACCGTCAGGCCCTGACGCTTGACGTCCTCCGGGAGCTGGGCGGTGGCCTGGTTGACCCGGTTCTGGACGTTGACGGTGTTGATGTCCGGGTCCGTGCCCAGGGCGAAGGACACCGTCAGCGTATAGCTCCCGTCGTTGGCACTGCTCGACTTCATGTAGAGCATCTTGTCCACGCCATTGACCTTGGCCTCCAGGGGCTGGGCAACCGTGGACTCCACCACGGACGCCGAGGCCCCGGGGTAGGCGGTCGTCACCGAGACCTGGGGGGGCACAATGTCGGGGAACTGGGCGACGGGGATCGCCGTGATGGCGATCAGGCCCGCCAGGGTCAGTACCACCGAGATGACGATGGACAGCCGCGGGCGGTCGATGAAGACATCGGAGATCATGGCTTGTGGGCCCCCGCGGTCCCCTCAGCGCCCTTGGCCGTGCCGCTCGCCTTGGTGTCCCCGGCCGGTGCCACGGCGGGTTTGTCCGGGGCCTTGAAGTCCGCGGCCGGTGTGGCGATGACGGCCTGGCCCGGACGGACCTTCTGGACCCCCTCGGAGATCACCATCTCGCCCTCCTTGAGCCCAGTCTTGATCGCAATCCGAGGCCCCTTCGGTGCCCCGAGCTGGACCCGGCGGATCTGGGCCTTGCCCTCTCCATCGATCACCAGGACAAAGGTCCCCTGTTGGTCCACCTGCAGGGCGGACTGGGGGATGACAATGCCGGACTCGGGCTCCCCGGCCTGGACCAGGACCCCGACATATTGCCCATCGACCAGGAAGCGGTCCGGATTGGGCAGCTCGGCGCGCAGGGTGACGGTGTCGGTCCCGGCATCCGTCGTCACATCGACGAAGTTGAGCGTGCCCTTGTGCTCGTAGAGGCTGCCATCGGGCAGCCGAACCTGGATGCTGACCCGGCTCAGGTCGTGGCCCATCGCCTGGTAGTCGCGTCTGGCGTCCAGCATCTCGCGCTGGGTCAGGGGGAACTGAACATTGATGGGGTCGTGGCTGATGAGGGTGGCCAAGGGCCCGGACTGGGGCGAGACCAGATTGCCGATGGTGTACTGGGCCAGACCGATGCGCCCCGCCACCGGGGCCAGGACCCGCGTGTAGCTCAGATCCAGTTTGGCCGCATCCAGGGCCGCCTTGGCCTGCTCGATGGATGCCTTGGCGATGGAGTCCGCCGCCTGGAGCTCGTCCACCTTGGCCTGGGCGATGTTCTTGTCCTTGATCAACTCAGAGCCGCGCTTGAGCTGGGCGGCGGTGTTCTGCTGTTCCGCCTTGGCCTTGGCCAGGTCCGCCTCGCGTTGCTGGACAACGGCGATGTACTGGTCGGGTTCGATCTCGAAGAGCAGGTCGCCCCCCTCCACGTCGGCGCCCTCGGTGAAGGCCCGGCGCTTGAGGAAGCCCGGGACCCGGGCACGCAGTTCCACCTTGTCGAGGGCTGCGACCCGACCGACGAAGGCCGCCTGGTCCTCGATGGCCTCGACCCTGGCCGGGACGGCGATCACGGACGGGGGCGGGGCCGCGGCGGGCGCCGGCGGGGGCTCGGACCCGCAGCCGGTAACCAGGGTGACCGCGAGGCAGAATGCCAGGGTGGATCCGACGTGGACCGGGCGCTGGCGCGAGGGGCCTGTGCTGGTGCAGGGGTGCATGGGTGTATCCCTTGGGCTGTGAGGCAGAAGGGCCGGGGCCGGGAGGCCGGTGACGGCGACGGCGACGGCGACGGCGACGGCGACGGCGACGGCGCATTATGCCCGCAATCCCGGCGATCCGCGCCGGGCGATCCTGGCCGACAGCGACGCCAGATTTGGGACCATCGTCCGATGTTTCGGTCACGGGAACCGTGGGAGCGCCGCCTCGGCCGCTGTTCCCCACGCGGCCCCGGGGTCCCTTGACGCGGTAGAGAATGGGGCGAATACTGCGGCCTAGGTCCTTGGATCTAAGTTCTTTTTGTCTAAATCGGAGCCAACCGGATGCAACTCACCCTGCACGTCCCGGACGACCTGGCGGCAGATCTGGCACAGCACCAGGCACGCCTGCCGCGCATCCTACGACTGGGTCTGCGCGAGCTTGATGCCGAGAATGCCGCCGGGTTTTCCGGTCTGGCGGACGTGCTGGAACTCCTCGCCAGCCTACCCACGCCGGAACAGGTGATCGCCCTGCGACCGAGCCAAGCCCTGCAGGCGCGCATCGACACCCTGGTCCAGCGCAGCCGCGAAGGCGATCTGTCCGACGAAGACGATCAACAGTGGCAGAACTATCAGTACATCGAGCACTTGGTCCGTAAGGCCAAGATTCGTGCCGCCCAGCAACTCCACCGGTCGTGAGCGGCGCCTTCATCCCTGCGAGCTTAAGGCGGCAGGTCCATCAGCGTGCCGAGGGCCGCTGCGAATACTGCGGGATGCCCGAGCCGCTGAGCTTCGCCCCGCACCAGATCGACCACATCATCGCCGAGAAGCACGGCGGCCCAACTGACCCCGACAACCTCGCCCTCTGCTGCACCCTCTGCAATCGACACAAGGGCAGCGACTTGACGGCCATAGATCCGCAAACCGGGCAGATCGTTCACCTGTTCAATCCCCGCCGCCAGGTTTGGACAGACCATTTCCGGCTTGACCCCAACGGGATGTTGACCGGCGATACCCCAGAGGGCCGGGCAACTATCCGTCTACTGCAATTGAACCGCCCGGAGCGTATCGAAGAGCGGCAGATGCTCGCGACCTCGGGGTTGTGGCAACAACCCGGCGATTGAGTAACCAGAACATCAAGCCGCTTGCCCTCGTTGAAAAACTTCAGCCACCGTTGCTCTTCGGTGTGGACTTCACCGGTGCCGAACTTGGCCAGTTCCAGGAGGCAGATCTCTCCGTGCTCGGGCCGGACGGGGCATTCGCCCCGTCCGGAAGGTCTTGTTTGCCGCCGCCGGTCATACCCTTCGCATCTCCTGCGAGACTTCAAACGGCCGGAACGGGGTTGCAAACCCCGTCCCGCGAGGTCGCCGGCCGTCGCCTCGACCGGGTCCCCGTCGCGGCTGAAGCCGCTCCCACTTGGGAGCGCCGGACTCCGGCCGGCTAGCCGCGTAGGGTCCGCTGTGCGGACCGGGCCCAACCCTCGGCACAACCGGCGAAACTCCCCGCCATCCCCCACCACCGGCGAGTTGCCGGTGGACCCAGTCCGTAGGATGGGCAAAGGCACGCAAGCCCGGGGTTCCGGGTAGCCGCCGCGGTTGGGCGGGCCGTGCCTATGCCCTCGTAACACCGCTCTGCGGTGT
Organism: Lamprocystis purpurea; assembly: GCA_020718945.1. Taxonomy (GTDB): domain Bacteria; phylum Pseudomonadota; class Gammaproteobacteria; order Chromatiales; family Chromatiaceae; genus DYRB01. The sequence goes on from DYRB01000003.1 coordinate 7,488, forward strand.
TACGCATCTCCTTGGCGCTCTGCGCCTCCGGGGTCGCCAGGGAGTCGGCACGGTGAGCCGTACCGATGGGCGACACCGCGGAGCGGTGTCGCCAGATCAAACACGGGCTCGTCGCACGGACGATGGGCAAGCTCGGTGGTCCCGATCTGGACACCTTGCGAACGGTGATCGCGCAGGTCATCGGGTAAATCTCAAGCAACTCACTATGGTCTGCCCATCTACATCCTGTCCCCAAATTGCCACAGGCGTCATGTAATGCACAGGAGCTTTTATGACTGAAGAATCAGCACTAACCATGTTTGTACTCAGGGTTATGGAAACATTGCAGCCAGACAGTGAAGATATTGCGCGCCATATCTCAGATTTGCGAATCGCCCATCCTTCTTTGGAAAAGGATGCCCTGGCACATAAATGGGCCGACCGAATTTGCTGGCGCTATGCGTCAGAAGGCGCAGTTACCGCATTACCAGGCACAATTCCCGGCTTGGGTACTCTAACTCAGGTTGGGATAGAAGCTGGCGCAATATCGGCAGACCTTCTTTACATGCTTCGCTGTATGGCTGGCGTGGCAGTTGGGGTAGGACGAATTTACGGTCACGATACAGACGCTTCATTTAACCAAGATTTTGTCAGAGTACTAGGACTTTGGTGTGGGGTCTTAACGCTCGGAAAAGAAGCCACAGTTCGCGTCTCGACAAAAGTGGCTATCGCTCAATTTGCCTGGTGACGGGCGGCGGCGAGTTGGGTGGAGTCCGAGGAGTAGGCGGCGCAGCGCCCGGCGAAGAAGGCCGCGGCGACCTCGGCGGCCGAGTCCATGACCAACGGGGTCAGGGTGATCCCCTGGGCGCGGGCATAACGCTGGAGATTGGCCACATGAGTGGTCCCCTTCTCCACACACAGGACCGCGCCGTCCAGTTGCCGAGGGCTTTCGATGCCCTTGGACAGGGGGACAAGGAATCCCTGGCCATCGTAGAAGAGCACGGCCGGGAACTGGACGCCGAGGACAGTCTCCCGGGTCAGGGTCCAGGATGACTCGGCAGTCCTCAGTCCTGGGGCGCCCAGCGCCGAGGCGCCAAGGCCGTCGCGGCGAGGACACCCTTTAGGCAATCGTCCGGGGCATCGACAGGGGCCTCAATGCCCGCCCAGGACCAGGGTTTGCACGGGCAAGAGCAGGGCCTGGATGCGCAGGATCATGGCGTGCACCAGGCCGATGGCGTCGATGGCGTGGAGCCCGAACCCGCGCAGGGTCCCGGTGGCCGGGTCCTGCAACGCCTCGTGGTTGTTGGTGTAGGCGTTGGCGATGCAACTGCCGCCCTGGGGCAGGTCGTCGAGCTGGCCCGGGTAGAGCGGCTCCAGGAGGACCGTGATGGTGCCGGGACGGGCGAACTGCTGGATATCGACCAGGGTGTCGGTCGGGCGCACCTGGCCGGAGGCGATGACATTCTGGACCTCGGTGACGACCACCGGGACTATGACCCAGGGCTTGGCGATGCAGGTCACCTCGCCGATCATGCCAACCTTGAGTACCTGGGACTCGATCTGTCCGAATCCCGCAAAGAGGGCCGTCCGCAGGCGGTCGGGCACCAGGATGCCGGCGGGCCTGAGCATCGGGTTGACCACATCGCCCGGGCGCAGGGCGAACTGCTGAAGGATGCCGTTCGTCCCCGCCACGACCAGGGTCTTCTTGAGGGCCACCTCGGCCTCATGCAGCTCCGCGTCGGCGCTTGCCCTCTGGGCGGGGAGCTGGAACTCCATCTCTGACACCACGGCCTGGCGGCTCGCCAGGGCGGCGTCGAGGGCGCCCTGCGCGGTATCGACCTGCACCCGTATCCGCGCGACTTCGGCCTCCGCGATCGAGCCGGGACTCTTGCGCTGTACCTCCACTCGTCTACCGAGCTCATCCTCGGCCTGCTGCAGGGCCCCGCGGGCCTGGACTATGCGGCCCTCCGCCTCCGCGAGCTGGGACTTGGCCACGACCAGGGCGGCATCGGTCTCGGCGATCTTGCGCCGGGCGGTCTCCACCGCCGCCTCCTGTGCCGTGCTGTCGAGCCGGAACAGGGGCTGCCCTGCCTCCACCCGTTGGTTGATTTCGACGAAGGTCTCCGCCACCCGACCGCTCGTCTCCGGCAATAGGGTCACGGTTCGGAACGTCGAGGTGGCGGCCTTGGTCGATGGGTGGAAGTAGAAGATGGTCGTGATCAGGCTCAGGGTGAGGATCAGGCACAGGGTGATGCCCCAGCGCAGCTCGAACCAGACCGTGAACAGGTTGATCTCGTACCCGAGGCGCTTGCCCTGTACGAAGCGGCGATAGAGAAAGTCCGGCAGGATCGTCAGCGACGAGCACAGCAAGAACTCAAACATGGCTCAGGCCCCCCGGTGTCTGGCCGGCCGACCCTTGGTCGACGACGGCTTCCCCTGCAGGCCCCGGCGCCGCGGGGCCCGAGTTCGCGGCGATGCGTTCGAGCGAGCCGGAGATCGACGACAGCGGCGTCGTGAAGTCAGGCAACGGGACCAGGGCGAGCAGAAGCCCGGCGATCCAGAAGGCGTGGTTGTGGGTGAAGAGTGCCAGCAGGGCCAGCACCGCGACGATCTCGAACTGCACCTTCTGGCCGCGATGCGCCATCTGTTCCGGCAAGGCATGGAGCTTGAAGTAGAAGACCCCGATGCCGATTACGGCGAGCACCACGAAGATGGCCACCGCCACGAACAGGATGTCGGTCTCCCCCGGCGCCGTTACGAAGGGGGGCAAGTGATGTATCGCGGCCGGGTGTAGCGACTCCGCCATGTGAGAATCTCCTTAAGATTGATGATGTTGTGGCCAGGGGCCCTGAGGCGGGCGGGAGTCAATGAGAGGTGTCCCGCCCCTGCGGTGCATCCTCGCACGCCACCCTTTCGGCCCTGTGACTTCGGCTAGGGGGCTTGTTCGTTCTCCAGGGCCTTCTGGGTGATCTCCCCGTAGAGGCCGACGGCACGGGCGTAGAGCGCCTGGAGGTCAGGGCGCTGATCCACCAAGCCCTTGATCTCCTGTGCATCCTCCATGACCAGACCCAGGTGCTCGATGTCAGAGTCGTCGAGCCGCTCCCCGCGGTTCACCTTGGCCTGGATGTCCAGGGCCCGCGGTAGCCTGAACTTCTCGAAGCGCTCCAAAATGGCGACGACGACCCCTTCCTGCGGCGAGATTTCGGTCATGGTGTCCTCTTCAAGATCATGGTGTTAGGTGTGGACCGCGCCCTGGTGGCCAGCCGTTCAAGGCAGCGCCGCTCCCCGAATCCTCCGGGTTGTCGCGGGCGCGGGGCGGCTACAATACCGCAGTCCGTTTCACATCGGAAAGAATCGCAGATCTGCACGTCCCCACACTCGGAGCAAGAACATGATGAGCGAGAAGAAAAAGGGAAAGGCCAAGGCTGAGCCGGAAGTGCCCGAAGTGCCCGAAGTGCCCGAAGTGTCCGAGGCGCCGCAAAAGCTGAAGAACAAGAATTACCTGCAGCAGCTCGCCAAGCTGCACGTCGAGCTGGTCAAGCTCCAGGAGTGGGTCCGCCACCGGGGGCTCAAGGTCTGCATCGTCTTCGAGGGTCGCGATGGCGCCGGCAAGGGCGGCACCATCAAGGCGATCACCGAGCGGGTCAGCCCGCGCATCTTCCGCGTGGTGGCCCTGCCGGCACCGACGGAGCGCGAGAAGTCCCAGATGTACGTCCAGCGCTATATCCAGCACTTGCCGGCAGCCGGTGAGGTGGTCATCTTTGACCGCAGTTGGTACAACCGCGCCGGTGTAGAGCGGGTCATGGGCTTCTGCACCGAAGAGCAGACGACCCGATTCCTGGAGGCGATCCCTCGGGTCGAGAAGGCCATGGTGGATTCGGGGATCATCCTGCTCAAATATTGGCTCGAAGTCAGCCCGCAGGAGCAGACCCGCCGGCTTGAGGGGCGCATCGAGGACGGGCGAAAGATCTGGAAGCTGACGCCCATGGACCTCAAGTCCTACAGCCGCTGGTATGACTATTCACGGGCACGCGACGCCATGTTTGCGGCCACCGATTCGGATTTCGCGCCCTGGTACGTCGCCAGGTCCGACGATAAGAAACGGGCACGCCTGAACATCATCACCCACCTGCTCGAGCGGATTCCGTATGAGGAACTGCCCCGCGAGAAGGTGGAACTACCCAAGCGGCAAAAGCCTGGCGGCTACGTTGAACCCGACTACCCGCTCAAGCGCGTCCAAGAGCGGTACTGAGTTGCAGGTACTGCCCAGACCGCGGCGAAGGGCCACCATCGGGCTTGGGGGTGCGGCTTGAGCCACCTGCTCCCGGCCTTTGTCCTCATGACGATGGCCGTCGCCATCCATCTCTTCGGCGGGCTTGTGGTGGTCATGCACCTGCGCGGGCAGGTGGATGGCCAAACCCGGCGTCCCCTGCTGCACGCCTTGCGCCTCGTGGTGGAGCTTTTCGCCGCGCTGCTGTTACTGCATCTGACCCAGGTGCTGCTCTGGGCATTGCTCTATTGGTGGCAGATCGGCTGGGATCTCAATACCGCCGTCTATTTCTCTACCACGACCTATGCCACCATCGGGTACGGCGACGTGGTGCCGCCGCCGGAGTGGCGACTGGTCGCGGTATTGGAGGGCCTGACCGGCGTCCTCATGCTGGGGTGGTCGAGTGCCATGGTCTTCGCCGTGGTTACACGACTGTTCGATCCCCGAAATTCCAAAGGCGAGTAACTATCGATGAATGAGATCACCCCACGCTGGGAATGGCGTTCCTTCGGTCGGCACTTCGGGGAGGCGCAGGCGCGGCTGGCGGCCCTGACGCCGACGGGGGTGCAGGAGAGCGACGAGGTCTACCTGCTCTCCGGCGCCGGCGACAACGTAAAGGTCCGGGATGCCCTGATGGACATCAAGGTGCTGCGGGAGGTCAACGCCGACGGCCTCGAACAGTGGACCCCGGTGATGAAGGCGGGCTTCCCGCTTTCGGCGGCCGAAGTGGCAAGGGTATTTGAATCGCTCCAGCTCCCGGTGCCTTCCCTGTCCCCTGCCGGCTATACGTTCGACGAGTTCATCGAGGCCTTCGCGGCGCCTGGCGGAGCGATTCGCGCGGTCCAGGTCCACAAGCGGCGGGTCCGCTACAGGGTCGGCGGCTGCACGGCGGAGGTCTCCGATGTGGTGGCCAACGGCAAGCCCACCCGCACCATCGCCGTCGAATCTGAGGATGCGCAAGGGGTCATCCGGGCCGTGCGTGAACTCGGCCTGGGCGGCTATACGAATACCAGCTATCCCCGCGCCCTGGCGGCGCTGATGGACGATGAGCCGGAACGCTACGCCGTCATCGACGCCGGCACCAATTCGATCAAGTTCCACATCGCCGAGCGCGACCTCGATGGACGCTGGCGCACCGTCGTGGACCGCGCCGAACTGACCCGCCTGGGCGAGGGGCTGGCGCCGCGGGGCCTGATCATCGACGCCGCCCTTGAGCGGACGGCCGATGCCATCGCGGGCATGGTCGCCGAGGCGAAGCGGCACGGGGTGCGGGCCATCGCCGCGGTGGGCACCGCCGGCCTGCGGATCGCATCCAACAGCGAGGCGGTGGTTGCCGCCATCGCGGCGCGCACCGGCGTGCAGATCGAGGTGATCTCCGGCGATGAGGAAAGCCGACTGGCCTATCTGGCCACCAAGGCGGGGCTGGGGTTGAAGACGGGCTCGCTGGTCGTGTTCGACACCGGGGGCGGCAGCTCCCAGTTCACCTTCGGACAGGACTCCAGGGTGGACGAGCGCTTCAGCGTCGATGTCGGCGCCGTGCGCTATACGGAACGCTTCAAGCTGGATGGCACCGTGTCGCCCGACACGCTGCACCAGGCCATGGCGGCGATCTCGGCCGACCTGTCCCGCCTCGAGGGGCGTCCGGTGCCCGACCAACTGGTGGCCATGGGCGGCGCCGTGACCAACATCACCGCCGTCAAGCACGGCCTCGCCACCTATGACCCGGCGGTCGTTCAGGGCACAGTCCTGGACCGCGCCGAGATCGACCGCCAGATCGAGGTCTACCGGTCACGGGATGCGGACGCCCGCCGCGCCATCATCGGGCTCCAACCCAAGCGGGCGGAGGTCATACTTGCCGGTGCCTGCATAGTCCGGACGGTCATGGAGAAGCTTGGCAAAGACAGCCTCAGGGTGAGTGATCGCGGCCTGCGCCACGGGGTGCTCGCCGAGCGGTTTGGGACCTGAGAGTTGCGCCTCCGGACCAGGGCCAGGCGCTCCACGACGAGATTTTCACTGATTACTGCGAAAGGAGATTGGCCATGACCACCGAGACAGGCACTCAGTCCGCTGCGCCCGCGCTGGCGAAACCCCTTACGGGTGAGCAGGTGATCGAAATGTTCAGGCTCATGAAGGGGGCGACCAGCGTTGAACTGAAGTTGTCCGTCCCCGTCGGCGTCGGCAACGCCACCATCAAGAGCATCGGGCTCGACCCGGTCGAGGCACAGCCGCGGCAGGCATTCTTCTTCGATACGCCCGATCTGGCCTTGAACCAGGCCGGGGTCGTCGTCCGGGCGCGGCGTATCCAGGGCGGGGATGGCGATACGGTCGTCAAGCTGCGCCCGGTGGATCCGGCAATGATCGACCCGGACCTTCGCCGCTCGGAGGCCTTCAAGATCGAGGTGGATGCGATGCCGGGCGGATTCGTCTGCTCGGCTTCGTTCAAGGGCCTGTGCAGCGGCAAGGAGGTGCTCGATGTGGCCTCGGGCGAGATGCCCCTGCGCAAGCTCTTCTCCAAGGAACAGCGCGCCTTCTATGACAAGCAGGCCCCGGTGGGTCTCACGATGGACAAGCTGGTCCTCCTGGGCCCCACCTTCCTGCTCAAGGCCAAGCACGAGCCGAAGGCGAAGGACTTCGACCGCCCCATCGTCGTCGAAGTCTGGATCTACCCTGATGGATCAATCGTCCTGGAAATCTCCACCAAGTGCCTGCCGAAAGAGGCCTTCCAGGTCGCTGCCAACTTCAAGGCCTACCTGGCCGACCACGGCATTGCGCTCGGCGCCGACCAGTCGGCGAAGACCAAGACCGCGCTGGAGTTCTTCAGTGCCAGGCTCAAGGCAGCGGAGCACGCTCAGGCCTCGGCGTCGGCATGACGGGGTCGGCATGACTCGGCGGACACCTTGCTCAGCCCTTGCGCGCAGCGGCCGGATCTTCACCGCCATGGGGGAGGAGCACGAGTGAACACCAGCGCATCAGGCCCCGGCAAAGACCTGTTCCAGACCCCGCCGGACTTCTCCCTCGTCCTCGGCGGGCCCCTCTTCCAGCTTCTGCGCCGCGCGCACCTGTGCGACGACGCCCTGCTGCTGGCGCGGCAACGCATCGGCGTCATCGCGCTGCTGGCCTGGTTGCCGCTCCTGGTGCTCTCGGCCCTGGAGGGACGGATCCTGAGCGACGACCTGGCGGTACCCTTCCTGCTGGACATGGAGGTCCACATCCGCTTCCTGGTGGCCCTGCCGCTGTTGATCATTGCGGAGCTGGTCGTGCACCAGCGCATGCGCCCCCTGCTGCAGCAATTCCAGGAGCGGAACCTGATCCCCGAGGCCGCGATACCGCGGTTCAAGGCCGTCATCGCCTCGGCGTTTCGGCTGCGTAACTCGGTGCTGGCGGAGATACTGCTCATCGCCCTCGTGTATGGGGTTGGGGTCCTGATCGTCTGGCGCCAGTATTGGGTACTCGATGCGGCCACCTGGTACGCCGCACCGGCCGTCGAGGGTGCGACCCTCTCGTTCGCCGGGGTCTGGTACGGCTATGTGAGCCTGCCGATCTTCCAGTTTCTGTTGCTCCGCTGGTATTTCCGGCTGCTGATCTGGGCACGCCTGCTCTGGCAGGTGTCGCGCATCGAGCTGAGCCTGATTCCCACGCACCCGGATCGGGTCGGGGGCTTGGGGTTTCTGTCCAATACGGTCTATGCCTTCGTCCCGCTCGCCGTAGCGCACGGCGCCCTGGTCGCCGGGATGCTCGCCAACCGCATCATGTGGCTCGGGGCCACCCTACCTGAGTTCAAGGTCGAGATTGCCGTCATGGTGGTCTTCGTGATGTGCCTTGTGGTCGTCCCCCTCCTGGTGTTTGCCCCACAGCTCGCGGCGGCGAAGCGGACCGGCCTGCGCGAATATGGCACCCTGGCCGAGCGTTACGTGCGCGAGTTCGATGCCAAGTGGCTACGCGGCGGGGCGCCTGCCGATGAGCCATTCGTGGGTAGCGGCGACATCCAGTCCCTTGCCGATCTGGGCAATAGCTACGAGGTGGTGCGGACCATGAGCATCATGCCGGTAACCAGGGATGCGATCCTCCGCCTCGGGGCGGCGACCCTGATTCCCCTCGTACCGCTGGCCCTCACCATGATGCCGCTGGAAGAACTGCTCAAGAAGCTGTTCGGCATCTTGTTCTGACCCGCCGCTCAGCGCAGCACAGCCCCGGTGAGGCCGTCACGGATGCTCGACGGGCGTGGGTTGCCACCGCAGGGGCCGGCCAGGACATAGTCCGGCCCGGCCCCCAGGGCTCGGTGCACCGCCAGCACGGTGCGCGCCGGGGGTCGGGCGGCACAATTGGCGCTGGTGGAGACCAATGGGCCACCCCAGCGGCGGCACAAAGCCGCGGCCAGGGGCTGGGCGGTGACCCGCACGGCGAGGGTGGCGTGGTCCCCGGTGAGCCAGCGCGGTGTCTCCGGCCTCGCGGGCAGGAGCCAGGTGACAGGCCCGGGCCAGGTGGCGCTGATGGCGGCCATGCGCCCTGGGTCCAGGGGGCGGACATAGGGTTCGAGCTGGGCCCAGTCGGCGGCGATGAGGATCAGCCCCTTGGCCTCGGGCCTGGCCTTGAGCGCCAGCAGCCGCCGCACCGCCTCGCCGTCGTTCGGGTCACAACCCAGGCCGTAGACCGCCTCGGTGGGATAGGCGACCAGGCCCCCGACGCCGATCCAGTGGGCGGCCAGGGTCAGGCGGTGGCGGGCCAGCCGTGCGGCAGCGCCGGGACCAGGGGCAGGGTCGGCCTCAGCCCGCCCGACGGCGCTGGAGGTCGGCATCTTTCGCCAGGACGCCCCGGGCGTTCTCCTCGCGTTCTGCGCGCAGCCGCGAGGCCAGGTCCGGGTCACCCAGGGCCAGGATCTGGGCCGCCAGGTAGCCGGCGTTCTTGGCCCCCGCCTTGCCGATGGCCACCGTGGCCACCGGGATGCCGGCGGGCATCTGCACCGTGGACAGCAAGGCGTCCATGCCTTGCAGGGGCCCGGCGTCCAGGGGGATGCCGATGACGGGCTTGAGGGTCAGCCCGGCAACGGCCCCGGCCAGGTGGGCGGCGAGCCCGGCGGCGGCGATGAAGACGCCGCAGCCGCGGGCATCGGCATCGGTCACATAGGCGTGGGTGGCCGCCGGGGTGCGGTGGGCGGAGGTGATCCGGACCTCGCAGGGGATGCGCAGGCGGTCGAGGACATCGAGGGTCGCCTCCAGGACGGGCAGGTCGGAATCCGACCCCATCAGTACGGCGACAAAGGTTTGGGTCATCGTTTGGGTCCCCCCGTGACTGTGAACTCGGACTCGGACATAGCTTCAGCCGCAAATGAACGCAAATTAACGCAAATTAACGCAAATGGGTCAGTGGGTTGGGCGATACCCTAGCTGTACCTGGAGGCCGGCGCGGACATCCCCGGCAAGACATCAGCCATTTGCGTCCATTTGCGTTCATTTGCGGTAAGAAATTTTCCGCACTAGCCGCCCGCCCCATCCGGCTCGGCCCCGCCCTCGGCCCCGCCCTCAGCCGGCGCCCGGTAGCCGCACCCCTTCTGGGGACAGACCTTCTCGGCGCCCTTGCTGCGGGTGACCTTGAGGGTCAGGATCGGCCACTGGCACTGGGGGCAGGGCTCGGCGATGGGCTCGTCCCACACGGCGTAGTCGCAGGTCGGGTAGGTCGAGCAGGAATAGAAGACCTTGCCGCGGCGGGATTTCTTCTTCTGCAAGGTCCCCTTGTGGCACTGGGGGCAGGCCACGCCGGTGTCCTCGGGGCGCTCCAGGGGCTCGATATAGCGGCACTTGGGGTAGGCGCTGCAACCGATGAACTTGCCGTACTTGCCCCGCTTGACCTCCAGGTTGGACCCGCACTCGGGGCAGTTGCGCCCCTCCACCAGCTCCGGGGCGGCGGCCTCGGCCCCGTCCGGGTTGAGGTCCCGCGTATAGTCGCACTCCGGGTACTTGGTGCAGCCGATGAAGCGCCCGTTGCGCCCCAGGCGGATAGAGAGGGGGCTGCCGCACTTGGGGCAGGCCTCGTCCAGGGCCTCCTGGGTCACGTCGCTGCGCTTGACGTTCTCCTGGGTGTGATCGATCCGGTCCTTGAAGGGGCGCCAGAAGTTCTCCAGCACTGGGAGCCAGTCCCCCTCACCCCGGGAGACGGCGTCGAGTTCGTCCTCCAGCTTGGCGGTGAAGTCATAGTCCACATAGGGGGTGAAGTACTCGGTGAGGAAGCGGTTGACGATGCGCCCCACGTCGGTGGGGGTGAAGCGCTTCTTCTCCAGGGTGACGTACTCGCGCTCTTGGAGCGTAGAGATGATGCTGGCATAGGTGGACGGCCGGCCAATGCCGTACTCCTCCAGGGCCTTGACCAGGGACGCCTCGGTGAAGCGCGGCGGCGGCTCGGTGAAGTGCTGCTCGGGGCGGAGCTTGACCAGGTCCACCCGGTCCCCGGGCTCCATGGCCGGGAGCATGCGGTCCTCGTCGTCGTCCGCCCCGGCGGCGTCGTCGCGGCCCTCCAGGTACACGGCCATGAAGCCGGGCTCGGTGACCGTGGAGCCGGTGGCGCGGAACTGGTTGCCCTCCCCCGCCGACAGGTCCACGGCCACGGTGTCGATCAGGGCCTGGGCCATCTGGCAGGCCAGGGTGCGCTTCCAGATCAGCTCGTAGAGCTTGGCCTGCTCCGCGCTCAGGTGACCCTTGATGGCCGCCGGCTCGCGGCGGATGTCGGTGGGGCGGACCGCCTCGTGGGCCTCCTGGGCATTCTTGGCCTTGGTCTTGTAGATGCGCGCCTCGGCGGGCAGGTGATCGGCGCCATAGCGCTCGGCCACATAGGCACGGATCTCGCCCAGGGCCTCCTGGGCCAGGTTGACCGAGTCGGTACGCATGTAGCTGATGAGCCCGGTGGCACCGCCGCCCACGTCCACGCCCTCGTAGAGCTGCTGGGCCACACGCATGGTGCGCTGGGCGGTGAAGCCGAGCTTGCGCGCCGCCTCCTGTTGCAGGGTCGAGGTGGTAAAGGGCGGGGCCGGGCTGCGCTTGCGCTGCTTGCGCTCCACGCCCTCCACCACCAGGGCCCCGCCGGCGGCCTGCTCCAGGGCCTTGTGCACGGCCTTGGCGCGGGCCTCATCGACGATGCTGAACTGCTCGACCTTGGCCCCCTCGAACTGGGTCAGACGGGCGCTGAAGCCCTTGCCGGACTTGGCGGCGTCGGCCTCGAGGGTCCAGTACTCGCGGACCTGAAAGGCCTCGATCTCCAGTTCCCGCTCGCAGATCATGCGCAGGGCCGGGGACTGCACCCGTCCGGCGGAGAGCCCGCGGCGGACCTTCTTCCACAGCAGCGGCGACAGGTTGAAGCCGACCAGATAGTCCAGGGCGCGCCGCGCCTGCTGGGCATTGACCAAGTCATCGGAGATGACCCGCGGGTTGGCCACCGCCTCCTGGACCGCGTGCTTGGTGATCTCGTTGAAGACCACCCGGTAGACCGGCCGGTCACCGATCTGCCGGCGGCTCTTGAGCAACTCGTAGAGGTGCCAGGAGATGGCCTCCCCCTCGCGGTCCGGGTCAGTGGCCAGATACAGGGCCGAGGCCCCCTTGAGCTTCTTGGCGATGGCCTGGACGTGTTTCTCGTTCCGCTCGATGATCTGGTAGGACATCTTGAACCCCTGGTCCGGGTCCACAGCGCCCTCCTTGGGGATCAGGTCGCGCACGTGGCCATAGGAGGCCAGGACCTCGAAGTCCGGGCCCAGATACTTCTCGATAGTCTTGGCCTTGGCGGGGGATTCTACGACGACCAGATTCATGTCGATGCCGTGTCAGGGTGCGAGGGGGGCCAAGGAGAAGCCAAGACGCGGGCCCCGTCAAGGGGGCAGCGTCCGATGGCCCGGACCATGCCAGGGCCCGCCCTGTGCCCACGAGGCCCCGAAACCGACTTGTCAAGACAAGGGCGACCACCCGGGGGATTGTGCCCCTGCCTGAGACCCTGCCAGAGACCCTGCCAGAGACGCGGCTGCCGGAGACCCTGGACAACCGGGCTGCGTTGGAGCCCTGAAGCGTCGGGCCCTGATCGGCTCTCCGCACCGCCCATGCCGAAGCCCCGGGGCTGGGAGCCTGTCGGACTTAGGGGGATCGACGCGAGGGAGTGGGAGAGCGAGGTC
>DYRB01000275.1:0-2914 GCA_020718945.1 Lamprocystis purpurea
AAATTTGGAACTGCTGAGCGCAGTCGGGGTAGGTCTGCCTCGCAGGGCTCCAGCGGAGCACCGTGGGAGCGGGTTCAGCCACGCCCAGTCCGGACAGCGTGTCCTCAAGATTCGTGCCGAAAAAGCTGTCCGCATACTCCTTGACCACAACCGGGGCAGCGGGGGCGGCCGCAAGAATTTTCGACGGCTTGCAGCCGTTGAAGATGCCGGGTCATCCAGCCCCGGATGGTAAATGCATCAATCAGCGATTCCCTGACCCGCCGGCCAGGGGCTCAGGTGGATGACCCGCGGGGAGCTGGGGAGCCGCGCCTGGCGGGCTGAGTCCGGCGGATAGCGCCGCAGCAGCTAGAAACCCCCGCCGGTGGTGAATCCGCCGCCCCCTCCCCCGCGACTCCCACCGCCACCCCCGAGGCCCCCGCCAAACCCGCCGCGGCCTATGCCGTGGCTGTCGCCGCCCCAGACGCTGCCGCGGCCGAAGCCGCCTGAGCCGAAGGTCGGATCGGACTGCTGGGGCCTATAGCGCTGCTGCTCCTGCAAGACCTTCCAGATCATGTTGCGGTCGAGCACGCCGTTGAGGAACTGCCCCAGCATCATCATGACCATGGTGTCGTCACCGAAGCTGGACCCGGCCCGGTCGAAGCGGTTGCGACGGAAGTCCTGGCGCAGGCTGTCCACCTCGGCGGCGCGGAACTGGGCGGCGTTGTAGGCCTCGCGCAGGCCCTGGACGCTGGCCTCCAGGGTGCGGCGCTCGTCCTCCCGGGCGAGCATGCGAGCGACCAGGGTGTCGTCCTCCGGGAAGGGGGTGAGCATGGCCTCGCGCCTCAGGGCCATCAGGTCGTCCCGGGCCAGTTCCCCGGCCAGGTAGTCCACGGCGGAGCGGGTGAAGTCGTCCTCGCCGGTGGCGAAGCTGGACCTGCGCGTCTCCAGGGCCGCCCGGTCGGCGTCGGCCTGGGCGAGGCGGGCGTCCATGGCGTCCAGTGCCGCCTGGGCCTTGGCCTGGGCCTCTTCCAGGGCGGGGATGCCGTCGGCCTTGCGGGCGGCGGTGTCCAGGGCGGTGAGGGCGGCCAGTTCCAGGTCGGCGGCGGCCTGCTGACCGTTGGCGTGCTCGCGCAGGCGCTGGGGGATCTCACTCAGGCGGCTGTAGTTGGTGCGCGCGTCGGCATAGCCGACGAGGTTGGCGACCATGCCGTCCAGCCAGCGAATGAGCCCGCTCGGTTGGTAGCCAGGGAGCCCATAGTTGCGTTGCCACAGATACATGAACAGGGGATCGGCGCGGTAGGACTCGCCCTTTTGGGAGAGTTCGTCCTCGCTCAGCTTGGCCTTCTCGGCGGCGTGGCGGGCGGTGCGCTCGGCCTCCTGGGTCTTGGTGCGCTGGGCGGCATAGGCCGGGTCGGCGTCGAGCCGGGCCTGGGTCTTGGCCTGGGCCCCATCGACCGCGGCGGCGGCGGCCTCCACCGCTGCGGCCAGCCCGGTACGCTCGGTCGCCAGCGGGGCCCGGGCCGCCTGGGCGGCCTTGATCTGACCCTCCAGGTCCGCCAGGCCGCCCTGGCGCTGCTCCAACAGGCGCGCCACCTGGGCCTCGGCCTGGTCCAGGTGCTTGATCAGCTTGCCGTCGGCGACCAGGTCTACGCGCAGCTTGGCCAACTCGCGGTAGTCGGCGGTCTGGGCCTGTTGCAGCTCGGTGAGTCGGGTGGTGGCCGCGGCGATCTGGGCCTCGATGTCGGTGACCTTACCGCGTGCCTCGGTCAGGGCCCCGTCGATGGAGGCCAGGGTCTGTTGTCCGGTGATCATGGGGTACCCTGTAGTCGTGTGCCCTATTGCCCTGGAGAGGGGAATTCGGCCGCAAATGAACGCAAAAAGGAGCGCAAATGAACGCCAATGGATCAGCGGGTTAGGCGCCGTCCTTTAGTCGCCATCGAAGAAAACCAGCGCGCAATTCCAGGTCCGAATATATTTGCGTCCATTTGCGTTCATTGGCGGCTGGCCCCCTCTCCGTAGGATCACCAGCGGGTGATGGCCGCGCCCGTGGTCTTCATTTCATAGTCCGGGGCCAGGTAGCCGCGCCGCTTGGCCCCGAAGCGGTCCCGCTGGATGATGCCGTCGTCGCGCTTGTCGCGGCCCACCGCGTTGTAGGTCGCCTCGTCCACCCGCAGGGCCCACTGGGTCACCCGCTCGATCTTGCCGTTCTCCTCGTTCTTGACCGGGACCGTCACCGGGGTGCCGGTGGCGTCCAGGCCCTCGACCACGACGTAGTAATTGGCCGCCGCGGTGTTCAGATCCGGCACCCGGTAGACCCCGGAGCGCTCCCCGGGCCGGTTGACGATGCGCAATGTGTATTCCTGGTCCAGGACGGTCTTCAGGTCATCCAGTTGGCGCAGGGCCTTGCGGGCGGCGTCTGTGTCCTGGGCGCGCAGGGCCGCCTGTCCGACGCTGAACCCCTGCTCGGCGGCCTGGCGGGCCTCGTCCGTCTTGGCCAGGGCCAGGGCCGAGGTGTGGGCCTTGGCCAGGTCCTCGGGTAGGGCGGCATTGGGCAGCCCGACGGCGAACCAGTGCCCGCCCCAGGCAATGAACGGCGCGGCGATGGCCCCCAGGGCCCACTTGCCCCAGCGCCCACGGGAGACATAGAGCCGCGCCAGCCGGGTAGCCAGCCCCTCGGGCGGGGGCTTGTAGACGAAGCGCTCCTCCTTGAGCGCCGCCACACCCTGCTCGATGACGTGATCCGGGACCTCGATCCCCTGGCCCGCGTAGATCTTGCGCAGCCGCTCCTTGAGGTCCTGGTCCCGCCCGCCCAGGTCCAGTTCCTGCTTCACCAGGCGGTCGCGACGGCGCAAGGTATCGACCACGTCCATGGCGAGCATGACGTCGTCAAGGGGGGGCCTGCTCCGGTCCGGGCTCCGGTCCGGGCTCCGGTCCG
>DYRB01000275.1:3014-4870 GCA_020718945.1 Lamprocystis purpurea
GCGATGTCCGCCGTACTCATGGCGCCGGGGCGGCGCTCGCCGCGGCGGCGGGCTGCAACTCGGCGGCCTCCAGCGCCAGACCCTTGCCCTGCTCGGCCAGACGGGCCAGGCGGCGCTTGCCGTCCTCCACCGCGTCGCGGATTTCATTGGCGTTGGCGGTGGACTGCTTGCGCATCTCCTCGATGATCTCGTGGGAGCGCTCCTGCCAGGTCACCACCGAGTCCACCAACTTCTTGATGGCGTCCGCCCTGATGGTCGGGCCATAGCCGGCCTTGACCGCCGCCTCCTGGACCTTGCCGCCGATCTCCGCCAGGACCTCGAGGGACTGGCTGACCCCCTCCTTCATGGCCTCGATGGTCTGGGTCCCCTCGTGCAGCCCGAACATGCCGGTGAAGGAGGCCGACAGGGCGGTGAGCACCACCTCGTTGGTGGAGAAGAAGCTCACTGCCTGGGCATAGACCCGCTCCTTGGCGTTGGTGGTCTGGAGCAGGCGCGCCATGACCACCTCGGAGGTGTTGTAGGACACGGTCAGGTTGTCCGACAGGTCCTTGGCGATCTGGTAGCGCTTCTCCTCCAGTTGCAGGGCGCGGACCTGTTCGTCCCGGGTCATTTCCAGCCGCGCCCGCTCGGCGGGCTCAGACCCCGTGTAGCCCTCCACCGCCTTCATGGCCTCGCCCACCGCGGCCTTGGCGGCGTCGAGCTTGCCCTCGGCGGTCTTCAGCACCTCCAGGGCCAGGACCTCGGACTGCTTCAGTGCCCCGCGGAAGTCCTGGTAGGCATCCAGGATCTTCTGCTCGCGCTGGATCTGGTCGTTGGTGGCCGAGGTGACCGTCAGGTAGGTCCCCTTGATCTTGTCGAAGCGGGTGGAGATGTCGCCCCGGGAGACCTTCATCCAGACGTTGCCGATGCGCTCGAAGGTGTCCAGGCGCCCGTCCTGGATCTGATCGACCATGGACTTGGCATCGTCGCGGATGCTGTTGAAGGCGGTGGTAATCTCCTCGTAGCGGGTACCGATGTCCATGGCCTGGACCTGCTGGCGCACCACCTCGTTGAACAGGGACGCCTGGCTCAGGGTACGGGCTATGGCCGCCACCCGTGCCTCGTCCAGGGCGGTGATCTGGTTCAACAGGGCCACGATGGGGTCCTCGTGGGTCTTGGCGCCGTCGGGCACCAGGCCGAGGTCGTGCAGGCCGTTCATGGCTCGGTCCAGATACTGCATGGGGGTCGCGGTCACGGTCATGGGGCCTCCGGTGGTCTCTCGGGTGGTCAATCGTGGTTAGGGTCGGGATCGGACGTTGGGCGCAGGCCCGGCCGCGGCCCGCACAGCGGACCCTACCGCAGGGCCCAGGGTGCGGACCTGCGGGGGTCAATCCCCGTGGAAGGCGGCGTCCACCTCCGCGTCCGGGGCATGGGGCTCGTCGTCGCCCTCGGCGATGGGGATGAGACGGGCCACCGGGGCACCGTCCCGGGAGATCAGGATCTCCTCGCCGGCCCGGGCCTGCTCAATGAGGGCCTCCAGGTGTTCGGCGGCGTACTCGGCGGTCACGGTCTGCATGGTCTTCGCCTCCCTCGGGGGTGCGCCGGCGGCGGGTGCCGTGGCGGCGCAAAGATAGCGCATGCTTGAGCAAAAGAGATAGCGGCTGCACGTCGAGGATGCGTAACGCCAGTCATGCAAATGTCGCTCGAACGCATCAGCATGCGATGCAAGCGGATTGTCTACATGACGTTTAACCCAATCCATTCAGGTCGATCCGGTCATAGACCTCGGTGAGCGCCAGCTCGCAGCCGATGCTCGGCAGCGTGACGCGGCCATCCAGGTCGTCGAACGGGGTTAGGACCCAGCGGCCATCCGCCTG
>DYRB01000276.1:0-3097 GCA_020718945.1 Lamprocystis purpurea
GCGAGGCGCCGCTCCCACGGGCACCGATCTGGCCCCCAAATTTGGAACTGCTGGCTCTACGGGTTCTCTTGGGCCAAAGATTGCGCCTCTCAGCGCCTCGGGTCCTGGAGCAGGGTGGCCTGCATGGACGGGCGCAGGGCGAACCCCTGGTACCAGTTGGCCAACCCCGGATGGGCCTCGGGCCAACCCAGGTCCGGAAGGCGGAAGTCCAGATAGCTCAGGGCACAGCCGATGGCGATCTGGGCCAGGGTCAGGGGCCCGGCCATCAGGTCCGGCTGGCCGGCAAGCCAGGCCAGGGCCCGGTGGATAGCCGCCAGACGCGCCGCCTGCACCGCCGCGCTCTGCTCCGCGGCGGGGCGGCGGCCCTCCATGACCAGGGCCACGGCGTCGTCCATGACCCCGTCGGCCAGGGCCTCGCCCCGCAGCACGGCCCAGCGCGCCTCCCCAGTCGGCGGGATCAGGTCCGGCCCAGAGCCCACCTCATCCAGCCAGGCGCAGATCACCGGGCTGTCGAACAGGGGTCCGCCGGCGTCGCGCACCAGGGTCGGAATCCGTGCCAGGGGATTGGCCGCGATCAGGTCGGGGCCCGGGTCATGGGCGTTGCAGGGGACCAGGGCGAGGGACTCGCCGAGGCCCTTCTCGATGGCGGTGACCCGCACCTTGCGGACATAGGGCGAGGTGGGGCTGAAGAACAGTTGCATAGCGGGGCTTGCCTCACTCGGTGCCCTTGAACCAGGCGTAGATCTCTTCCAGAAAGCCCTTCACCTCGGTCTTGTCCGCCCCCTCGGTGTCGGCGGCGTAGCCCTGGGCGCGCTGCTTCCATGCCTCGCGCCGGGCCGGGTCCAGGCCCTCGACCTTGGCCCGAATGGCGTCTTTGCTGCCCTGATCCAGGGAGTCGTAATAGGCCCGGCCCTGGGTCATGGCGTCCTCGGCCTGAGCCAGGTCGCCGGCCCCGAACCAGGACTTGACCTCATCGGCCAGGCCGGACCACCAACTGGTCTCGTCGACCACCTCGGCGCTGGCCGCGCCGGCGCCGCACAGGAGCACGGCACAGAGCGCCGCCTCCGAGATTTTGCATAGGCCCATGTCGGTTCCCCTCGAGTTGGATGCAGCCCGCGCTGCGACGGCGGCAAGTTTACCCGCTTCGGTCCCGACAGGGCATCCAGCCAGCGCCGGGGTCAGGCGCGGACCACGGCCAACGGCGGCGGCTCGGCACCGGCACGGGCGCCAGAGGCAATGACCTCAAACTGGAGGGCACGCAGACGCACCAGCAGATCGTCGCGCAATTCCAGCAGTTCCGGCAGTCGGGCCAGGGCGGCGGCCCGGTCGACCTGGGCCAGTTCGAGCAGTTCCGCCCCCAGGGCATGGGCCCTCGTGTGCACCGGCGCCAGGGTGCGGAAGCTGTCCAGATGGGCGTAGCGGCGCGCCCCGGTATGCTGATACCAGTGCCCGAAGCGGCAGTCGCGGGCATCGCCGGTGGGAAGAACGGCGGTCTCGGCCCCACGCAGGACCTCGGCGATACGTTCGATCCAGGCCTGGTGCTCGGCCTCCACGGTCAGCAGGGGCATGTCGTCCAGGGACCAATGGGTCGCCGCCGCGATGCCCCAGATGCTCGGCGGGCGGTAGGCGGCGACCCAGCCCGGCAGTTCCTCCGCGGGCATGGGTCGGGCTATGCCGTAGCCCTGGGCCCGGTCGCAGCCCAGGCGCAGCAACAGGGTGCCATGGTCGTCGCTCTCCACCCCCTCGGCGATGACGGTGCGGTCGAAGGCGTTGGCCAGCCCGATGACGCCCTCCACGATATTCAGATCCTCACTGTCCTGGAGCATGTTGCGCACAAAGGTCTGGTCGATCTTGAGCACCCGCGTCGGGAGGCGTCGGCAGTAGGTCAGGGACGAGTAGCCGGTGCCGAAATCGTCCAGGGCGAAGGACACCCCCAGCTCAGCGCAGTGCTCAATGACCGCCGCCACCCGGTCCAGGTCGTCGAGGGCGTCGGTCTCCAGGATCTCCAGTTCCAGGGTCCCGGGCCATACCTGGGGGTGGGCCGCCAACAAGGCGCGCAACCGGGGGACGAAGTCCGGGTGCTGGATGGTATCGGCCCCCAGGTTGACGCTCATATCGAGTTGCAGCCCTGCCGCCGACCAGCGGGCCAGTTGGACCGTGGCGTGCTCCAGCACCCACCAGTCGAGCTGTTGCAGGGCATGGCCGCGGATCAGCGGCAGGAACTGGCCGGGCAACAGCAGGCCGCGGCTGGGATGCCGCCAGCGCACCAGGGCCTCGGCCCCGAAGACGGTGCCGCGGCGCATATCCACCTTGGGCTGATAGGCCAGCAGCAACTGATCCCGGACCAGGGCCTCCTGGAAGCGGGCCAGGAGTTCCAGTTGGGCCGAGGCGCGGCGGTCCTGCTCCACGTCGAAGATCTGGTAGCGCCCGCGACCCAGTTGCTTGGCCAGGTACATGGCCTGATCGGCGTGGCGCAGCACATCGGCCAGGTCGAACTGGTAGATCAGTGCCCCCTCCGGCAGCCCGGTGTTGGCATAGATCACCGGCCTGACCACCACCCCGGCCAGCCCCCCCGGGGTGCGGGCGATCCAGGCGTCCATGCGGTTGCGCTCGATGGCCGCGGCGACACGGTCCTTGGGGACTGTGACGAAGGACCGGCCCGGGTTGCTGGAAATGGGGACGCCGAGGAAGTTGGTCACCTGCACCGAGACATCCATGCCCTGGGACGCGCCGAAGCCGGTGAGGAAACCGGAGAGGTAGACGTCCCGCCCCAGGTCGTCCACCAGGGCATTGCCCACCAGGGTGTTGGTGGCCGGGGAGGCGAGGCTGTCGGCCAGGGCATTGAGGTTGCCCGCAACCCGCGCCGCCAGGGCATCGGCCGCCCGGTCAAGGACCGCCTGGAGGTGATCGCTGACCAGTTGCCGGGTGGCGCGATAGGACAGGGCCCCCAGCCCCAGGGCAATGGCCGCCGCCATGATCCCGGCGGTCAGGGCGGTGCGGGTGGTCAGGCTGAGCGGCATAGGCAATGGGCCTCAGGGGCGCCGGGAGTCGCACAGGGGACGGACCACGCCGTCCGCATCGTAGCGCCCCATGAACA